>DASTDN010000373.1:0-7091 GCA_035710365.1 Streptomyces sp.
GCCACCGCGGACGACCAATGAGACTCCTGCACATGCATACGCATCCCCCGGTAATGACGTCTCCCCCCGGAGACTCTCCCCGCCATCGAAAGCCGGGGTCGGTGGAACAGGCCCGGTTCACCCGGACCGGCCCCGCGCGGATTCGAAAACTCCGTCCGCCTACACCCCGTCGACACACGAACATAGTTGAGAGACAGTCAATTCAGAAGGGGGAGGTTCCGCACGGAGCGCCCCCCGATCGGAGTACGGGTCACCTACGCCAGGTATGTCCGCCGGGCCGCGCCTCCGAATGGCGGCCTGACCTGCACCCTTTCAAGGAAGGCGGGCAAATCGGCCAACCGCTCTCCGCGCCGCCCTCCAGTCATACAATTTGCCGAGGCTGTGGACAAACGCCGGGGACCAGTGCGTCATGGGGTGGTGAAGGAACCTGCGCGCATTCTCGTTGTCGGCGGCGGCTACGTCGGGATGTACACCGCCCTGCGGCTCCAGCGGAAGCTGAAGCGGGAACTGCGGGAGGGCCTCGCCGAGATCACGGTGGTCACACCCGACCCGTACATGACGTACCAGCCCTTCCTTCCCGAGGCGGCGGCCGGATCCATCTCCCCCCGGCACGTCGTCGTACCGCTGCGCCGGGTCCTCGACCGGTGCCACGTCGTCATCGGCGAGGTCCGCACCGTCGACCACACCACCCGCACCGCCACCCTCACCACCCTCGCCACCGACGAGGAGGGCACCGGCGCCCGCCGCCTGACCTACGACGAACTCGTCCTCGCGCCCGGCTCCGTCTCGCGCGCCCTGCCCGTCCCCGGCCTCGCCGACCACGCCATCGGCTTCAAGACCGTCGAGGAGGCCATCGGCCTGCGCAACCACGTCATCGAGCAGATGGACATCGCCTCCTCCACCCGGGACCCCGCGGTCCGCGACGCCGCCCTCACCTTCGTCTTCGTCGGCGGCGGCTACGCGGGCGTCGAGGCGCTCGGCGAACTGGAGGACATGGCGCGCTACGCCGCCCGGCACTACCACAACGTCTCGCGCGAGGACATGAAGTGGATCCTCGTCGAGGCCACCGGCCGCATCCTCCCCGAGGTCGGCGAGGACCTCGGCCGCTACACGGTCTCCGAACTGCGCCGCCGCAACATCGACGTACGCCTCGGCACCCGCCTCACCTCCTGCGCCGACCGCGTCGCCGCCCTCAGCGACGGCTCCCGCTTCCCCACCCGCACGGTCGTCTGGACGGCCGGCGTCAAACCCCACCCGGTCCTCGCCTCGACCGACCTGCCGCTCACCGACCGCGGCCGCCTCAAGTGCACCCCCCAGCTCACCGTCGAGGGCCGCACGCACGCGTGGGCGGCCGGAGACGCCGCGGCCGTCCCCGACGTCGGCGCCGGCGAACCCGGCACGTACTGCGCGCCCAACGCCCAGCACGCCGTCCGCCAGGCCAGGGTCCTCGGCGACAACATCGTCCACGCCCTGCGCGGCGAACCCCTGGAGACGTACGCCCACAAGCACGCCGGCTCGGTCGCCTCCCTCGGCCTGCACAAGGGCGTCGCCCACGTCTACGGCCGCAAGCTGAAGGGCTACCCGGCCTGGTTCATGCACCGCGCCTACCACCTCAGCCGCGTCCCCACCCTCAACCGCAAGGCGCGCGTCCTGGCCGAATGGACCCTCTCGGGCCTCTTCAAGCGGGAAATCGTCTCCCTGGGTTCACTCGAACACCCCAGGGCGGAGTTCGAACTCGCAGCCGGGGGAAAGCCTTCACAGAGCCCCCCGCGGAACCCGAAGGGGTCGTCCTGACCGGAGTCAGGAACTCCACCGACCGGACCGTCGTCTGACGGATGTCGGCCCGGCCGCCACCCTGCCAGACTGGTCCACCACCGCGGGCGGGCCCCCGCCCGTCCCGCGTGGCCTCCGGGCCCCGGGCCCCGGCCGGTTCCGGTGCCGGCCGCCGACGACGACACGAGGCATGGATTCGTGAACTTCACGCGCTGGAGCGCCCGGCTCCCCGGAACACAGCGCCGCGCCGCCGCGCGGACCGACCGCCCGCGCTCCCTCGACCGGCGACCAGAACCGGACCGGCGCGCGGAGAGCGCCGTCCCCGCCGCCCGCGCCGAGCGGCTCGCGGCCGGCGCCGCGCCGCCCGTGCCCGTCGTCGACGACCTGCCGGTCCGTGACGTCCTCGACCGCGTCCCGGCCCTCGTCGCCCTCCTGCACGGCCCCGACCACCGCATCGCCTACGTCAACGACGCCTACACCACCGCCTTCGGCGCCCGCCCGCTCGGCGCACCCGCCCGCGACAAGCTCCCGGAACTGGACCGGCTCGGCCTGCTGCCCCTCCTCGACCAGGTCCTGCGCAGCGGCCGGCCCCGCACCCTCAAGTCCCGCAAGGCCCCCGACGGCCGCTCCTACACCTTCACCTGCACCCCCGTCACCGAGTGCGCCACCGGCCGCGGCGTCCTCGTCTTCGCCACCGACGTCACCGACCACGCCGAAGCCGCCGAGCGCCTGCGCGCCAGCGAACGCCGCCAGCGCGAGACCGCCGTCACCCTGCAACGCTCCCTGCTCCCGCAGGACCTCGAAGAACCCGACGACCTGCGCGTCGCCGCCACCTACCACCCCGGCGGCACCGAGGCCGCCGTCGGCGGCGACTGGTACGACGTCATCACCCTCGGCGGCGGCCGCACCGCCCTCGTCATCGGCGACGTCATGGGCCGGGGTGTCCGCGCCGCCGCCGTGATGGGCCAGCTCCGCACCGCCGTCCGCGCCTACGCCCGCCTCGACCTGCCCCCGCACGAGGTCCTCCAGCTCCTCGACGGCCTCGCCGCCGAGATCGACGCCAACCAGATCGCCACCTGCGTCTACGCGGTC
This sequence comes from Streptomyces sp., assembly GCA_035710365.1. GTDB lineage: Bacteria > Actinomycetota > Actinomycetes > Streptomycetales > Streptomycetaceae > Streptomyces. The sequence continues at coordinate 2,866 of DASTDN010000373.1, forward strand.
CACGACCCGAACGAGGGCCGCCTCGTGTACGCCTCCGCCGGCCACCTGCCCATCCTGGTCCGCGACGAGACCGGCGCCGTCCGGCGCGCCGACGAACCGACCGGCCCGCCCCTCGGCACCGGCGGCTGGATCCACTCCTCCGGCACCGTCCCCCTCGGCGCCGGCTCCACCGCCGTCCTCTACACCGACGGCCTGGTCGAGCGGCGCGACGAGGACCTCGACGAGGGCATCGCCGCCCTGGAGCGGGCCCTCGCCGGCGCGACCGGCACCCCCCAGGTGGTCTGCGACCGCCTGGTCCGCTCCGCGGGCGTCACCGCCGACCACGACGACGACGTCGCCGTCCTCGTCCTGCAGCACCCCGCCCGCACCGGCCCCGACCGCGAGCTCTTCCGCAACGCCGCGCTCGACCTCCTCGGCGGCGTCGAGGCCGCCCCCCGCGCGCGTGCCTTCGCCTCCGGCGTCCTCACCAGTTGGCGCTTCCCGGCCGCCCTGCACGACCTCGGCGTCCTCGCCGCCAGCGAACTCGTCGCCAACTCCCTCCAGCACGGCACACCCCCCATGCGGCTGCGGCTGCGCCGCACGGACCGCCGCCTCATCGTCGAGGTCACCGACGGCGACGACCACCTGCCGCGCCGCCGCCGCGCCGAACCCGGCGACGAGAGCGGCCGGGGCATCGCCATCGTCGCCACCATCGCCTCCAACTGGGGCAGCCGCCGCACCCCCGGCGGCGGCAAGGCCGTCTGGTGCGAGTTCGCCCTCCCGCGCGTGAAGGGCTGACACCCGGCGGCGCGGACAAGGACGGCCCGGGAGGAGGAACGACTCGCCGCCGCACGAAGAAGACGCCTCGCCGCCGCACGAGGAAACGGACGAGAACGGCCCTCCCGGACGAATCCCCTCCGCGCGCCCCCCGGCCGGAAGCCCCCACCGGTGCTACTAGCACCACATGGCAGACGTATCAGGCTCTCACCTCACCGGCAGCGCCCCCGAGCGCTACGAGCAGTACACCGCGCCGATCATGGCGCCCTTCGTGACCGCCCTCCTGGACGCCGCGGCCCTCAGCCCCGGCGAAACGGTCCTCGACCTCGCCTGCGGCACCGGCTTCGTCGCCCGCACCGCCGCCGCGCGGGTCGGTCCGGCCGGCCACGTCTGCGGCACCGACCCCGACGCGGCGATGCTCCAGGTCGCCGCCGCCCACCGGCCCCGGCACTATCCCGACATCGAGTTCACCACCGCCCCCGCGGACCGGCTGCCCTTCCCCGACGCCACCTTCGACGCGGTCCTCTGCCAGCAGGGCTTCCGGTCCCTCCCCGACCCCGCCGCCGCGCTGCACGAGGCCGCCCGGGTCACCCGCCCGGCGGGCCGCCTCGCCGCCACCGCCTGGGCGGGACACACCCGCTCCCCCTACCTGTCCGCCCAGTACGCCGCCCTCGCCCGGCACGGCGGCCAGGCCCTGGCCGACTCCCTCGACGCCGCCCTCTCCCGCCCCGCGGAGCACCTTGCCGCAGCCCTGCGCTCGGCCGGCTTCCGGGACGTCACGACCCGCGAGATCACCGCCGACGTGACCCTCCCGCCCCTGCCCGGGTTCGCCCCCGCACAGTTCTCGTCCACGCCCTGGGGCCGGCGGCTCGCCGACGAACACGGCACCGAGGCCCTCACCGCCGCGGGCCGCACCGTCACCGACCTCCTCGCCGGACACACCGCCCCCGGCGGCGCGGTGACCGTCCCCTTCACCGCGACCCTCGCCACCGCGCACCGCTGACACGCGAAGGGCCGACCGCCCCGACGAGGACGGCCGGCCCTTCGCGCACGGCTCACGCCTCCGCGGCCACCGGCTCCGCGGCCCCGCCCCGCGCGACCACCCGGCTCCGCCCGGCCCACGGCCGGTCCTGTACGCCGGTCAGCTCCCGCCCCAGCCGCAGCGCCAGCACCGTGATCCCCAGCGAGAACAGCAGGAACGTCACCACGTACGGCGCGTGGAGCGAGGCCCCCAGCGGCCCGCCCACCGCCGGCCCCACCGCCAGCGCGAGCTGCTTCACCAGCGCGAAAGCCGAGTTGTACTGGCCCGCCAGCCCGGTCGGCGCCAGATCCGCCACCAACGGCGCGAGCGTCGGCGACAGCATCGCCTCCCCCAGCCCGAACAACGCGTACGTCGACACGAACGCGGCCGTCGCCATCTCCCGGCTGCCACCACCGAGCCCCGCGTACCCGGCCACCGCCCACGCGAGCGCCCAGATCAGCCCGACTCCCGCGATCACCCGGGACCGGCGCCGCCGCTCGACGAACCGCAGCACCACGAACTGCGCGACCACGATCATCAGCGTGTTCGCCGCCAGCGCCGTCCCCAGCGCGGACGTCGACATCCCCGCGGCCTCCACGCCGTACGCGCTCAGCCCCGACTCGAACTGCCCGTAGCAGGCGAAGAACAGCACGAAACCCAGCACGCAGAGCTGCACCATCGCCCGGTTCCCGAGCAGGGCCCTCCAGCCGTCCCGGCCACCCGCGGGCGCGTTCCCGACCCGCGGCGCGCGCGGCATCCGTACGGTGGCCATCACCACGACCAGCAGCAGGAACACCGCCGCCTCGATCGCGAACAGCACCACGAACGACGCGGCACTGCTGGTGTCGACGAGGTGACCGCCGATGAGCCCGCCGACCCCGAGCCCGAGGTTCTGCAGGAAGAACTGCGTCGCGAACGCCCGCGACCGGCTCTCCGCGGGCGAACAGTCCACGATCATCGTCGCGAGCGCCGGCTGCATGACGGCCTGACCCGCCCCGAGCCCGGCGGCGGCCAGAACCACCGTGACGGCCGTACGCGCCAGTCCCAGACCGAGCGCGCCCGCCGAGGCGGTGACCAGAGCGGTGAGCAGCACCGGAAGCGCACCCCGCCGGACGATGGCCCGCCCGGCGAACGGCAGCACGAGCAGCGCGGCCACGGCGAACACCGCCAGCACCAGCCCGGCCGTGACGGCCCCGAGCCCCCTCACCTGCGCCACGTAGACGTACAGGTAGGGAACCGTGAAGCCGAGCCCGAAGGCGCCGAGTGCGTTGCCCACGTGGATCCGGCGCATCGCCGCGCCCATGCCCCTGGTCACGTTCACCTCTCTCAGGAGTTAGGAGTGAAGACTTCGAATCTAAAGTTCGAAGCTAAAGAGTACACATCCAAGGACTTCAAGGCAAAGTGATGGCGTGCGATACTGCCGCCCATGGGCGACCCCTCCGGCCTCAACGAGCCGACCCTCGACGAACAGATCGCCGCTTACCAGCGCGAATTCCAGGACCTCGACCCCCAGGTCGAGCAGATCGTCTCGGCGCTGTCCCGCCTGAACCGCCGGATGAACGTCGCCTACGGCCGCCAGACCTCCGAGCTCGGCATCAGCAACGCCGAGTGGGAGGTGCTGAAGGCCCTGGTCCTGTCCGGCGCCCCGTACCGGCTGGGCCCCGGCGACCTCGCCAAGCGCCTCGGCCTCACCCCGGCCGCCATGACGCACCGGATCGACCGCATGGTCGGCGAGGGACTCGTGACCAGACAGCGGGACGAGTCGAACCGCGTACGCGTGATCGTGGAGCTCACCCGGGACGGCCGCGAAAAGTGGCTGGAGGCGATGCGCCTCGCCACCGTCTTCGAGGAGGACCTCCTCCAGGACCTCACCGCGGACGACCGCACGGCTCTCGGCGAGGTCCTCACCCGCCTGCTGCGCCGGGTGGAGCACGCCCAGCCGGACGCCGGCGGACGCCTCACCGACCTCGGCTGAGGGCCGCTGGAGGCTGACCGGGGCGTCGCTTGACAGCCCTGGGGGTGATCCGTAAGGTTCTCCGGGTTGCCGCAGGGCCGTAACGGTTCTTCGAACAACACTCTCGCCGCAGCAGCGGCACCCAAACCACCAGCACGATCCTCCCTGTGGGACTGATTTCGGCATGCCGGAATTCCCATTCCCGCGGGGGCCTCCGCGACCCGGTCACCTCGATTTGGGAAACGCAGAGGGAATCCGCTAAGGTTTGAGACGTCGGAACGGCCCAACGGCCGGGAAGGCAAACCCCGCTGACTGGGGATCAGGCCGAGAAAAGGATCTGATAGAGTCGGAAAGGTAAGACCGAAGGGAAAGCGCCCGGAGGAAAGCCCGAGAGGGTGAGTACAAAGGAAGCCTCCGTTCCTTGAGAACTCAACAGCGTGCCAAAAGTCAACGCCAGATATGTTGATACCCCGTCTGTCGGAACGTGTTCCGATG
>DASTDN010000374.1:0-5470 GCA_035710365.1 Streptomyces sp.
CATGTACCTCCCGGCGCTGCCCGAGGTCACCGGCTCCCTGCACGCGCCCGCCGCGACCGTCCAGCTCACCCTCACCGCCTGCCTGGCCGGCATGGCGCTCGGCCAGCTCGTCATCGGCCCCATGAGCGACAAGTGGGGCCGCAGGCGCCCCCTCCTGACCGGCCTCGCCGCCTACATCGTCGCCACCGCCCTGTGCGCCGTCGCCCCGACCGTCGAACTCCTCGTCATGTTCCGGCTGGCCCAGGGCCTCGCGGGCGCCGCCGGCATCGTCGTCGCGCGGGCCGTCGTCCGCGACCTGTACGACGGCACCGCCATGGCCCGGTTCTTCTCCACGCTCATGCTGATCTCCGGCGTCGCCCCCGTCGTCGCGCCCCTCATCGGCGGGCAGATCCTGCGCGTCACCGACTGGCGGGGCGTCTTCGTCGTCCTCACCGGCGTCGGCGCCCTGCTGGCCGTCCTGGTGTGGACGAAGCTCCCCGAGACGCTGCCCGCCGCCGCGCGGCACCCCGGCGGCGTCGGCGAGGCCCTGCGCGCCATGCGGCACCAGCTCGCCGACCGCGCCTTCACCGGCCACCTCCTCGTCGGCGGCTTCACCTTCGCCGCCCTGTTCGCCTACATCGCCGCCTCGCCGTTCGTCGTCCAGGAGATCCACGGCGCCTCCGCGCAGACGTACAGCCTGCTGTTCGGGCTCAACTCCGTCGGCCTGATCGCCGTCGGCCAGCTCAACGGCAGGGTCCTCGTCGGCCGGGTCGGACTGCACCGGGTGCTCGTCACCGGCCTCGTCGTCGTCACCGCCGCCGCGGCCGTACTGCTGCTGATGTCCCTCGGCGTGTTCGGCGAGGTGGGCCTCGGGGCCGTCGCCGCCGCGCTGTTCGTCCTGATGTCCGCCATGGGCCTCGCCCTGCCCAACGCCCAGACGCTCGCCCTGCTGCGCGTCGAGCGCTCCGCCGGGTCCGCCTCCGCGCTGCTCGGCACCTCGTCCTTCCTGATCGGCGCGGTCACCTCCCCGCTCGTCGGCATCGCGGGCGAGGACACCGCCGTCCCCATGGCCGTCGTCCAGTTGGCCGCCGCCCTCGTGGCGCTGGCCTGCTACGCGGGCCTGTGCCGCACCCGCAGGGCGCCGGTCACGGGCGCCCCAGCCGAGGGAGCGGAGCGCTGAACGCGGGCCGGCTGCGCGGCGGCGGCCCCGAACGGGCCGGACTCGACCCCGGCGAACTGCGCCGCCTCGTCCAGGAGGTCCACGGCCTCACCACCGGCGACCGCCCCTGGGCGCCCGGCGCGGTCCTCCTCGTCGGACGCGGCCCCGTCCTCGCCGTCTCCGAGGCCTCGGGCTGGGCCGTCCGGTACGCCTCCCACGACCCGCGCACCGGCCGCGGCGTCGAACTGCCCGCCCGCGCACGCGTGCCGATGACCGTCAACACCCCCTTCGACCTCGCGTCCCTGACCAAGCTGTTCACCTCCGTCGCCGCCGTCCAGCAGATCGAGCGCGGCACCCTCGGCATCGACGCCCGCGTCGGCGCCTACCTGCCCGAGTTCCACGCCGCCGACCGGCACGGCCTCACCGTGCGCCACCTGCTCACCCACACCTCCGGCCTGCGCCCCGACCTCCCGCTGTACGACTGCGCCGACGACACCGGACGCCTCGCGCTGCTCCGGGCCGAGGAACCCGCCGCCCAGCCCGGCACGTACGGCTACTCCGACCTGAACATGCTGCTCCTCCAGCACGTCCTGGAACGCGTCACCGGCCGCACCCTCGACGTCCTGGTCCGCGACGGCATCACCCGCCCCCTCGGCATGACCTCCACCCGCTTCGGCCCCTGCCCCGGCGCCGCCGCCACCGAGGACCAGCGGCGGCCCTGGGCCAAGGCCGACCGGGGCATGCTGCGCGGCGAGGTCCACGACGAGAACGCGTGGGCGCTCGGCGGCGTCTGCGGACACGCGGGCCTGTTCGCCACTGCCCCCGACCTGGCCGTCTTCTGCCGCGCCCTGCTCACCGGCGGCTCCTACGGGCCCGCCCGCATCCTCGGCCCCGACTTCGTGGAACTCCTGCTGACCCCGCCGGGCCTCGGCTTCGCCCTCGACCAGCCCTGGTTCATGGGCGAACTGGCGGGCCGCGGCGCGGCCGGGCACACCGGCTTCACCGGCACGTCCCTGGTCCTGGACCGGGCCACGGACACGTTCCTGGTCCTCCTCACCAACGCGGTCCACCCCGTGCGGCGGCCCCCCGACAGCCGCCCGCGGGCCAGGGCGGCGACGCGGGTGGCGCGGGCGGTCCTGAACTGAGGGCGAACCGGCCCGCGCCGGGGACACCCGGCCGCCCCCGCCCGGGGACGCGGCGCGAAGCGGCGGCGGCGCCGGGGCCCGGGGCGGGAAGGGGCGGCGGGGGCGGAGCACCCCCGCCCCTACAATCGCCGGGTGAACGCCCCCGCACCCCCCGGCTCCGCCCCCTCCGACACCCTCCGCGCGGCCCTCGCCGCCCTCCTCGACGGCCTCCCGCCCCGCAGGGCCGCCCAGGCGGTGGACCGGCTGATCGCCAGCTACCGGGGCAGCACCCCCACCGACACCCCGATCCTCCGGGACCGCGCCGACGTCGTCGCGTACGCGGCCTACCGCATGCCGGCCACCTTCGAGGCGGTCCGCTCGGCCCTCGCGGCGTGCGCGGCGGCCCTGCCGCACTGGGCCCCCGCCGGCCACACCGACGTCGGCGGCGGAACCGGCGCGGCCGTCTGGGCGGCGGCCGGGACCTGGCCCGGCACCCGCCCCGTCACCGTCCTCGACTGGGCCGAACCCGCGCTCGCCCTCGGCCGGGAGATCGCCGCCGCCGACCCGGCGCTGCGGGACGTCCGCTGGCAGCGCTCCCGGATCGGACCGGCGCTCACCCTGGACGACACCGACCTCGCCACCGTCTCGTACGTCCTCAACGAACTCCCCGCGCCCGACCGTGCCGCCCTGGTCGACGCCGTCGCGGCCGCCGCCCGCACGGTCGTGATCGTCGAGCCGGGCACCCCGGGCGGATACGCCCGCGTCATCGAGGCCCGCGACCGCCTCCTCGCCGCCGGCCTCCGTATCGCCGCTCCCTGCCCGCACAGCGCCGCCTGCCCCATCGTGCCCGGCACCGACTGGTGCCACTTCTCGGCGCGCGTCAGCCGTTCCTCCCTGCACCGCCAGGTCAAGGGCGGTTCCCTCGCCTACGAGGACGAGAAGTTCAGCTACGTCGCCGCCACCCGGCTGCCCGCCGCCCCCGCACCGGCCCGGGTCGTGCGCCGCCCCCAGATCCGCAAGGGCCAGGTCCTGCTCGACCTGTGCGAGCCCGGCGAACACCTGGAGCGGCGTACGGTCACCAAACGCCACGGCGGGCTCTACCGGGCCGCCCGCGACACCACCTGGGGCGACGCGTGGCCACCACCGGACACCGGGGCGCCGTGACCCGCGCGGTTTGCAGCCTCCGGCCACTTGGGACCCGCGAGAGTGCGACGATAGGGCATGCTGGCACGCACGACGGCGAGGCGAGGGGACACATGAGCGAGAGGTTCGGCGGACCCACCGGCCCATGGGGCAGACTCACCCGCTGGCTGTCCGGACGCGGCCCGGAGGAGGCCGCCGGCGACGACGGCCGGGAGGCCCTGCTGCTCGCCGCCGCCGCCGCGGGACTGCCCCTCGCGCCCGCCGCGCACCCGGCCGGCTACCGCTGTTCCTGCGACCGCGTCGGCTGCCCCACCCCGGCCCGCCACCCCGTGTCCTTCGCCTGGCAGACGCAGTCCACGACCGACCGCGCCCAGATCGAGCGCTGGGCCCGCCACCAGCCGCAGGCCAACTTCATCACCGCGACCGGCATGCTGCACGACGTGCTGGACGTGCCCCTGGACGCGGGCCGCGCCGCCCTGGAGCGGCTGCTCGCCGGGGGCATCGAGGTCGGGCCGGTCGCCGAGAGCGACGACGGCCGCCTGCTGTTCTTCACCCTCACCCGCGGCACCCCCGAGGACGAGGACGAGTGGTGGCCCTGCGAGCTGGACTGCCACCCCGAGACCATGGACGAGCACCCCGGCCTGCGCTGGCACTGCCGCGGCTCGTACGTCCTCGTGCCGCCCGCCCGGCTGCCCGGCGACGACCGGCCCTCCGTGCACTGGGTGCGCGGCCCCGAGCACGAACTGCCCGACCCGCTCAGCCTGCTGGAGATCCTCACCGACTCCTGCGCCCGGTACGCGGATGAGGAGCCGGCCGACACCTCCTGGCCCCTGCGGCGCTGAGCGCCGCGCGGCCTACTCGCCCTGCGCCGACGTCAGTCCCTGCACCCGGCCCAGGATCGCCACGCCCCCCGAGCCCTCGGGGTCGAAGGCGGCCTGGTTGGACACGAACTCCATCGTCAGCGACTGCTTGATCTCACCCGTCGTCAGCGCCAGCACGCTCCGGTTCGGCGTCGGCACCGAGGCACCCGCCGCGGCCGTCTGCCGCTGGTAGTGCCGCGTGGTGAAGAACACCAGCGCGTCACCGTCCGCCGTGCGCAGCCCCAGCGGCGCGTAGTCGCCGTTCGTCAGCGGCTCGTCGATGTACTGCGTGGCCAGGCCCGGCTTCGCCGCCTCCTTCTCGCGCAGCTCCCGCCACCTCGTGGTGTGCGCGCCCGCCGCGAACGAGTCCCCGCCGTCCTTCAGATACGTCGCGTAGTCGCCGCTCAGCCGCTTCGGTGCGAGGGCGACATCCGTGGAGTTCGCCTCCACGGCCTCGGCCCAGCCGTCCTTGTCGGTCTTCAACCGCGGCACGTCCTCGGGCGCCAGCAGCGTCAGATATGCCACCTTCCACGGCGCCTGCAGACCGCCGCGGGTGAACACCAGCAGCCAGCGCGCCTCGCCGCCCTTGTTGCCCTGCGCGTCGGCGAGGAACCAGCGCGGCCAGCCCGCCTTCTTCGGAATGGTGTACTTCGCGTCCGTCAGCGTCAGCGGCGTGTGCGCCGGGTTGCCGTCCGGGTGGTTGGCCCGGCCCGCCTTCAGCCGCGCCCCGTCGATGTCGGCGAGCGCGCCCGTGACGCGCCCGGCGTCCAGGGAACGGTCGTAGGCCTTGTCGGCCTTGTTGTACGCGGCCGTGAAGTGCCGCAGTGCCTTCGCGGCCTCGGCGCGGGTGGCCGCCGGGAGAACCTCGCGCTCCCCGTGCACCACCACGCATCCGCTCGCCGTCAACGACAGTGCGGTCACCGAGGCCGCTGCCAGCGCGCCCCGGTCAAGCCTGCGGAGCCTTCGAGGGCCGCGATCCCTGCTCATGAAGTCCCTTCACCTTCCCCTTTCCGGAGGCGAACCCTACCGGTGCGAGGAAGACCGCGAGTGTCGGGACCAGGTACAGCAGCCACACCGTGACCTGGAGCACGGTCGGATCGGGCTGGAAGTTGAACACGCCCTTCAGCAGGGTGCCGTACCAACTGTCCGGCGGGACCGTGCCGCTGATGTCGAAGGCCTTGTCGGTCAGGCCCGGCACGAAGTCG
>DASTDN010000375.1:0-2601 GCA_035710365.1 Streptomyces sp.
GCACCGTCACCGACGGCATCGTGCTGACCGACGCCGCCGCGTCCAAGGTCAAGGCGCTGCTCGACCAGGAAGGCCGGGACGACCTGGCGCTGCGCGTCGCGGTCCAGCCCGGCGGCTGCTCCGGCCTGCGCTACCAGCTCTTCTTCGACGAGCGTTCCCTCGACGGCGACGTGCTGAAGGACTTCGACGGCGTCAGGGTCGTCACCGACCGGATGAGCGCCCCGTACCTGGGCGGCGCCACCATCGACTTCGTCGACACCATCGAGAAGCAGGGCTTCACGATCGACAACCCGAACGCGACGGGTTCCTGCGCCTGCGGCGACTCCTTCAACTGAGCCCCGCCCGGCACGGCCGAGCCCGGCGCCCGCACGGCGAAGGCGGCGCCCCCCTGGAGGGGAGCGCCGCCTTCCGTGTGTCCGGCCGGGGCCGACGGTGACTACCGCGCCTGCGGCAGCCGCGCCCCCGGCTTCTCCAGCGGGACCGGCTTGCCGTCCGTGCGCACCACCGCGCGGTCACCGAGCGGCCCGTCCAGCCGGACCGTCCGGTGATGCACCTTGGCGATCATGATGCACACCTTGCCGGGCCGCGGCGTCTCCGTCACCTTCACCGTGACCTCGCCGCCGCTCTCGCCCGCCGTCACCGCGTAATCGGCGCAGACCCCGCCCGTGAAGCTCACGGTCAGCTCCGAACCCTCCGCGGTGTAGCCGTCCACCCTCACGTCGCGCGGCTTCGCGGGGCGCGCCGCGTCCGGCCCCGTCGGCCGCGGGCTGGGCCGCTCGGTCGGGCCCGTGGACGGCGCGGGGGCGGTGATGTACTCCGGGTCGACGGCCGGGTGCGTCACCGTGAACGGCGTCTTCGCGCCCGGCGCCCGCACCTCGAACAGCCAGGACGGCACCAGCGCCTGCCGGCCCGACACGAACTGCGCGGCCAGCCCGAACACCGCCTTCTCGACCGTGCTCGTCTGCTTCCGCGCCTCCGGGCTCGCCGGGCCGGCGGCCGGCTCGCACGGCGCCGCCTGCTGCCCGCCCCCGTCCTGCTCCCCGTGCGGTACGGGGGTGGCGCACTGCGCGATCCCCACCGGCCCGCCGCCCTGCGCCGCGTTCAGCAGATCCAGCGTCCGCCGCGCGTCCAGCACCGGGTACGTGTCGCTCTTGACCGGCGCCTTCAGCTGCCCGCTCGCGCCGACCACCTCGCCGCTCGCGCCCACCGTGACCCCGGTGCCCCAGCCGTACGTCGGCAGCCCGCCGACCAGCGGATCGGCGTTCACCACCCGGTTGGCGCCCTGGAGCACTCCGGCCGAGAGCTTCGCGTCGTCCTGGCCGACCGCCTTCAGCACCGGCGCCGCGGCCTTCCTCGCGGCCTCCTCGCTCACCGGGTCGGCCGTCGGGGTGCCCGCGCCGGTCGACGGCTTGTGCACGCAGTCGAGCTTGCTCGTGCAGTTGTCGGTGCCGGGCGCGTACCGGTGGAAGGTCCAGGTGCCCGGCGCCCGCCGGTTGACCTGGAGGCTCGGGCCCGCGCCGTCCTTCCCGCCGATCTTCCAGGCCTGTCCCTCCAGGACGGGCCTGCCCTCGACGCCCAGCGCCCTCGCCAGCCGGGCCACCTCGGCCTCGCCGACCTGCCCCGACGTCCGGTACACCGGCGCCGAGCCGGGACCGTCGGGCAGCGGCCCGTCGGCCCGGTAGACGGGGCCCTCCGGGTTCGGCTCGCCCGGCGCGATGCCGGGGCCGCCGCTCCCGGCGGCGTAGCCGTCCAGGGCCAGCGGCGGGGGAGCGCCGTCACCGCCCGGCGCCCCCGCCGCCGCCCCGCCGTCCGAGCCGGCCGTGCTCGCGGCGAGGTACGCCCCGCCGCCTCCGACCACCAGGACGGCCGCGGCCACCGAGGCGACGATCACCGGCGTACGCCGTGCCGTCCGCCCGGTGCCGCCGTCGGCCCCGTCACTGTCGCTCCCGCCGTGCTCCCGAGCCCGGCCGGGGCCGGGAGCACCGGCCTCCTCGGCGCCGGCCGCGGCGTCGTCGTTGTCGGGTCGCTCGGTGTTCACCGCATCGCTCCTTCGGCTCCACAACTGTCACAGGGGACGGCGATGGGACGCGGCGGGGCCCCGAGTGGTTCCCCCGTGAACGACCGGATGTTCGAATCGCCGGCCGGGGGCGGCTCAGTCGCCGTAGTCCGACATCGCGTCCAACAGCCTCGCCGAGGCCGCCGGGACCCGCACGCCGTGGATCAGCGACGGCGCCACCGGGCGCCCCGCGCCCGGCTCCGGCACCGCCCAGTGCGGGGCCATCCGGGCGCAGTCGCCGCGCAGCACCGCGAGACCGGCGTCCTCGTCGGCCCCGGTACCGGCCGGGTGGGGGAGGGGAGAGGGTGTACGGAGGTTCGTCATGCCCGCACCGTATGCAGGTTGTGCCACGCGAAGAAACCTCTACTATCGGGTAGTTTTCACCGCTTCTGCGGGGCCCACCGACCCGGTAGCGTGAAGCGTCAAGCCGCCTCCCTCCTGGAGTGTCACGCCGTGCGCATCGCAGTCACCGGCTCCATCGCCACCGACCACCTCATGACCTTCCCCGGCCGCTTCGCCGACCAGTTCGTCGCGGACCAACTGCA
>DASTDN010000376.1:0-2207 GCA_035710365.1 Streptomyces sp.
GCGGGGCAGTGCGCGCAGCCGGGTCGGCTCGCAGAACACGTTGAGGCGTCCGTGGTGCCCGGCCTCCAGCAGGGGGCGGGTGCCGTACGTGCCGAGGGCGCCGCCCTCCTCCCCGGCGACGGCCTGGACCAGGACGGTGACGTCCCGTCCGACGGCCGGGTGGGACGCCGCGGCCCGCAGGCCCGCGAGCAGGGCGACTGCGGGCCCTTTGGCGTCGACGGCGCCCCGGCCGGTGAACCGCGTCCCGTCGAAGGCGGGCGGGGCGTGCCCGGCCACGGTGTCCAGGTGCACGTTGAACATCACGGTGCCGTCGGCGTCGCGCTCGGGTCCCAGGCGCAGCAGCAGGCTGGGCTGGTCGGCGAGGAAGCGGGGATCGCGGGCGGCGGCGGCACGGACCGTGGCGGGCACGCCGGGCCGTTCCAGGCAGGCGGCGGGGGGCGGCGGCGCGAGGCGTACGGTGCGCAGTCCGGCATCGGCGGCGGCCGCCGCGTACCGCTGGAGGACGTCGGGGAGCCGGGACGGCGGGTCGTCGGGGCCCGTCTCCAGGGGGTTGACGCTGGGCATGTCCAGCAGGTCGAGCAGGAGCTTGCGGTACGGGCCGGTGAACAGGGCGGTCATGGCGTGCCGCCCGCCGGTCCGAGCGTGCTCAGCAGGCGGGTGAGGGCCCGGCCGGCCCGTACGAAGAGGTCGGCGGCGTCCTCGCCGGCCCGGGTGAGGCCCTCGTGGGGGCGTACGGCGAGGTGGGGTTCGAGGGAGAGCGCTCCGGTGTAGCCGTGGCCGGCGAGGATGCGCAGGCAGGCGGCGACCTCGGCGTCGCCCTCGCCGGGCAGGGTGTAGGCGGTGTCCCCGTCGGGGGTGCGGACGGCGTCCTTGATGTGGACGTGGGCGACGTGGGGGGCGAGGTCGCGCAGCAGGTCCGTGGCCCGGTAGCCGTGGGGGACGCCGTTGCCGGTGTCGAACAGCAGGCGCAGGGCCGGGCTGTCGACGGCGCGCAGCAGCCGCAGGGCGCGGTCGGCGCGGTCGGCGGCCCAGCCGGCGCAGTTCTCGTGCAGCAGCACGAGGCCGGCGCGGCGGGCGCGGTCGGCGAGGACGGCCGTGCGGGCGAGGACGCGGTCGGCCCATTCGGTCTCGGTGAGGCCGTCGTCGGGGTAGGACATGATCCGGACGAACCGGCAGTCCAGGGCGGCGCAGCGGTCGGCGAGGACGTCGAGTTCGGCGAGGTCCGCGGCGAAGTCGCCGGTGGCGGGCCGGGACCAGTTGCCGATGCGGGAGGCGACGGCGGCGACGGTGACGCCGGCGTCCTTGAGCCGGCGGGTGAGCCGGTCGAAGGCGGCGGGCGGGAGGTCGGCGAGCGCGGTGCCGTCGACGTTGCGCAGTTCGAGGGTGGTCCAGCCGAGTTCGCGCAGGGCGGCGAGCTGGCCGTCGGCGCCGGGCGCTGCCTCGTCGCCGATGCCGGTCAGGGGTCCGAAGACGGCGGTGTCCGGGCTCGGGGGCATGTCAGCGGCTCCCGGCGGGGGCGGCCGGGGCGAGGGTCTCGCGGGCCTCGCACAGCAGGCTGGCGGTGAGGCAGGCGAGGGCGAAGCCGGCCGTGTCGGGGGTGCCGGAGTGGAACTCCCGGTAGGCGCCCTCCATGAAGTCGGTGAGGGCGTCGTCGCGGAAGACGTACCGGTCGGCCGCGGGTGCGCCGTACGGTGCGGGCACGCCGTCGGCGGTGGGGGTGTCGGGGGTGAGGACGAGCTGGGCGTGGTCGTCGTCCTCGCTGAGGGGGAAGTGGCCGGTGGCCCTCCCGACCTCGAACTCGCAGACGACGCTGCGCTGGCGCACGGGGGCGCCGAGGTCGGAGCGCAGCAGTGTCGTGACGCCCGACCGGTGTTCCAGTTCCACGTGGGCGCCGCCCATGCGGGGCAGTTCGCGGTCCTCGCAGGGCAGGTCCCAGCAGTGCGCGTCGCGCAGTTCGGCGGGTCCGGCCAGGTCGAGCGCGAGGGACAGGGAGTGCGGGATCTCCACGTCGAGGGCGGTGAGGTGCCCGCCGGTGGTCAGGGACCGGTGGAAGCGCGGTTTGTGCTGGTCGACGACGATGCGGCGGAGCGGGCCGAGGCGTCGGCCGCGGACGAGCCGGCGCAGCCGGGCGGCGAGCCGGGAGGCGTTCCAGTGGGCCACGGTCACGAGGTGGAGGTCCGCCTCGTCGCGGAGCCGGATCAGGGCTT
>DASTDN010000377.1:0-2636 GCA_035710365.1 Streptomyces sp.
CCCGCTTCATTGCTTCGCCGCTTCGCCGTACGACCGGTGTCGTGCTGTCGGCCGGGCGCCCTCGGGTGTCCGGCCGGTGGCGTTTCCCGGGCCGGGCGGCGGCTACACGGCGACCAGCGGAGCGTCCTTCTTCCACTTCAGGATCTTGTCGAAGCTGACCACCGCGCCGCCCCGGCCCGGCTTGTTGCCGATGTGGACGTGGTCCGTGAGCTGCTCGATCAGGCACAGGCCCCGGCCGTGCTCGGAGTCGGCGCGCGGCAGCCGGGCCGGTGTCCGCGCCGCGGCGGTGTCCTGGGTGAAGCCCGGCCCCGCGTCGGTGACCTCGATCCGGCACCGCTCGCCGTCGAGGTACGCGGTCACGCGGTAGGCCTCGCAGCCGCCGCGCCCTCCGACGCCGTGCTCCACGGCGTTGGCGCAGGCCTCGGTGAGGGCGACGGAGAGGTCGTAGGAGATGTCGGGATCGACGCCCGCGGTCTCCATGGTGCCGAGCAGCAGACGGCGGGCCAGGGGCACGCTCGCAGCCTCCCGCCGAAGATGGAGTGACCACCAGATGCTCATGCTCCAGCCTCCTGGCCGCGGCTCGACATACCGTTACGTATTGCCCCGTGTACTCACTGGTAAGCACAAAATTGACGTGATGCCGCCCATACGGGGGATGTTCCGAGGGTGGCGGACGGTGTATGCGTCGGCGGGGCGGCCGACGGCGGGTGCTCCGGAGTCGTCCCCCGTCACCCCTGTGGCCCCCAGGCCCTGCCGTACCGTGTGCGGCCCTCCGGTGCGATGATGGGGCCGCCATGACTGCCCCCCGCCAGTGCGCACGCCCCGGGCACGGACTCCGGGTGCTGAGGGCCGCGGTGTTCGCCGCGGTCTGTGTCGTGCTGGCCGCGGCCGGGCACGCCCTGGCCTCTCTCGACACGATCCCGCTGTGGACGCTCGGCGTGGGATTCCTGGGCGCGGCCGCGCTGGCCGTGCCGTTCGCCGGGCGGGCCCGTCCGATGGCGGGCATCGTGGCGATGCTCGCGGCCGGGCAGACGGCGCTGCACACGCTGTTCGGAGCCGGGCAGCACACGTCGGCCGGTTCCGCATCCGCGACGGACGCCCTGACATCGGTGTCGGACGCCACACTCGTCCACCACGCCGCGCACCTGATGTGCGGCACGGCCGCGGCGATCAGCCCCGCCGAGGCCCACCGCATCCTGACCGACGCGGGCGTCCACCCCCGTCTCACCGGGCAGGCGCTCGCCCCGCACCATCCGGCGGACGCCGTGTCGGCCGCCGCGGGCTCGCCCGCCGCGCTGCTGCCCTCCCTGTCGATGCTGCTGGGGCACGTCCTCGCGGCCGTCGTCGCGGGCTGGCTGCTGCGGCGCGGCGACCTCGCCCTGCTGCGGCTGCTGGAGATGCCCGCGCTGGCGGCGCGCACCGTCGCCGAGGGCGCGTTCGTCCGGTCCCTGCGGGGGGCGCTGGCGCTGGCCCGCGCCCTGTACGCCGGACTGCCGGGCGCCGAGGCCCCGGGCCGGACGGTCCCGCCGGGTTCACGGCTCGTGCCGCCCGAGCCCCGTGCGACCTCGCTGGAGCACACCGTCGTACGGCGCGGTCCGCCCGGCGCCGCCTTCGCTCTCGCCTGACACGACGCGACCTCCGCTGAGCCGGCCTGTGCCGGAGGGGGGCCGCCGTCGTGCGGCACGCGCGCGTGCGGCCGTACGGAACCCGGCCCGCGTTCTTCCCGGGGGACCGCTGTCCTCGGCCGCCCGGGGGACGCGGTACCTGCGGGTGGCGCCCGTCTCTCGGTGACCGTTCTCGGTGACCGTTTCGGGGCTGCCGCGGTCGGTGGCCGTTTCCCGGGACCGCCGCGATGGTGGCCCGTTCCGGGACCGCCCGGCCGGTGCTCGCGGCCCGCGCGCGATTTCTCTCCTCCAGGTCACTGTCACGTCCACGTCGCCGGGACGCGCACGGGCACCGCCCCGTGTCCGCCCCGGCCACTCGAAGCGGAGTTGCTTCCATGAAGGTTTCCCGTATCGCCGTCGGCGCCGCCGTCGCCGCGTCCGCCGTACTCGGCCTGGCCGCGCCCGCCCTCGCGCACGTCACCGTGCAGCCGGAGGGCGCGGCCGCCAAGGGCGGCTACGCGGTGGTGAACTTCAAGGTCCCCAACGAGCGGGACAACGCCTCCACCACCAAGTTGGAGGTCAACTTCCCCGCCGACCACCCGCTGGCGTCCGTGATGCCGCAGCCGGTGCCCGGCTGGAAGGCGGTCGTCACCAAGTCCAAGCTGGACAAGCCGCTGGAGTCGCACGGCCAGAAGATCACCGAGGCCGTCTCCAAGGTGACCTGGACCGCCGAGGACGACGGGGTCCGGCCGGGCTACTTCCAGAAGTTCCCGCTGTCCGTCGGCGCCCTGCCCGAGGACACCGACCAGCTCGTCTTCAAGGCGGTCCAGACGTACTCCAACAAGGAGGTCGTCCGCTGGATCGAGGTGCCGCAGGAGGGCCAGGAGGAGCCCGAGCACCCGGCCCCCGTCCTCGCACTGTCGGAGGCCTCCGAGGACGGCCACTCCCACGGTGCCGCACACGACGACAAGGTCGAGGACGGCGCCGGGGCCGCCGAGAACGCCACCGGGACCACCGCGGCGTCCGGCTCCG
>DASTDN010000378.1:0-10079 GCA_035710365.1 Streptomyces sp.
CGGGGCCGCCTCCCGCTCGAACTGCTCCCGGGGGACGGCCAGTACGTATCCCACGCCGCTCTGCTCCAGCCAGCCGCGCAGTTCCTCGTCGAGGCCGTACGCCACCGAGCCGCTGACCCAGGAGAACGGCACGCGGGCGTCCCTGGCGCGTTCGACGACGGTGCGGGCGAGCCGGCCCGGGGTCCGGTGGCTCAGCCGTTCCTGCGGCACGCCGGCGCCGCGGCAGCGCGCGGGGCTGGCGCACCATTCGCGGGGCAGGTAGAGCTCCCGGTCGAGCAGTGCGCAACCACGCGGGGACAGGTAGGAGAGCAGCACTATGGCCTGGCAGTTCTCCACCCGGCCGGTCTCGTCGCGGTACTGCCGGGCGACGGCGACCGTGCGCGTGCCCTTCTTCGGCGTGTGGTCCTGGCCCAGCCGCAGGATCGCGGCGCGGTGGCCCAGGTGGCCGGTCAGCCACTCGGCCACCGAGGCCCGTAACGCCTCCTCGTCCCAGCGGGCGCGGGTCAGCAGCCGCTGCATCCGCCAGGGCGAGTTGTCGCCGGCCCGGGCGGCCAGCCGCCAGCTGTTGCTGGCGCCGGTCTGGTCCAGCAGCGCGCGCAGGTAGCCTTCGGCGGCCTCGCGCGGCTCGCGGCGCAGGAAGTGCCCGGCGAGCAGTTCGCCGAGTTCCGCCAGTTCACGCCGTGGTTCCGGCACCCGGGCGGGCGCGCGTTCCGGGCGGGCGGGCAACGCGTAGGACAAGGCCACTGGAAGATTCCCCCTCGGCGGACCGGTTCCGGAGCACGGACGATCACGCCGCGGCACGCCACGGAGGCCGGGCGCGGGAATGCGGCGTCCGGTCAACGTAATCAGGGAAAGGACCGCGCGCAGGGAATGGCGGGGGCTTTTTACCGAAGCCCGGTAATCCGGGGGCCCGGATTACCGGGAGGCGGGCAGGCGGAAATGGCGCGGCGGCGGGTGGCGGCAATGCCGCGCCAGGAGGGACGGGAATTCCGCCGTGGCTACGACACGGTGAGCCCCCGCTCTATCTCGCGGACGCGGTCGTAGTCCTTCCAGACCTGCTCGCGGTCGGGCGAGGACAGCACCACGAATCCGAGGCCCAGGGTGGTCAGCAGGTCCTTGGTGACCACCAGGCGGTCGCCGTCCCGGATGCCGAGGACGTGCTCGTGGTAGCTCTCCAGCGTCCGCAGTTCCTCGAAGCACGCGGTGTTGCCGACGACGCCGGCGGTGCGGCTGATGAGGAACACCACGACGGTGGCGGCGTCCAGCCGGTAGCCGTCGGGCAGCGGGCCGCCTCCGGATGCCAGCCGCACCGCCCGGTCGATCTGGCTGTCGCCGGTGGCGGCCCGGCAGTAGCGGGGCTGGCCGCCGCCGTGCGGGCGGGCGTTGAGCTCGATCAGCCGCGGCCCGTCCGCGGTCAGCATCAACTCCACGTGCGCCGCGCCGTACCGGAATCCGACGCCGTCCAGGAACCGCCGGGTGTAGTCGATCAGGGGGCCGGTGACCGGGTCGTCCGGGGCGACCCACTCCATCGAGTCGTAGACGGCCATGTGGGCGCCGTTGTCGACCTTGCCGTAGCGGCACACGTCGGTGACGGTGTGCCGGCCGTCGTGACTGAAGACGTCCACCACGTACTCGGTGCCGGTGGCGTACTCCATGAGCATCATCTTCTCGTTGACGACGTCCCACTGGTTGGCCCGGCCGAGCTGCTCCTCGAAGACCTCGCGCCAGTTCTCCCGGACCCGGGTGACGCCGTCGGTGCTGGCGCTGCGCGGAGGCTTGACGACCAGGTCATGGCCAATCAGGTCATTCCGTTCCAGCCACCGCGCGGCCTCCTCGGGGTCGTCGGTGGTGATCTGGCGGATCACCGGCAGGCCGGCCGCCCGGGCGGCGGCGGCCATCTCGCCCTTGTGCACCCGGGCGGCGGCCAGCCCGGGGACGTTGGACTGCTCCGGGGTGAGGGCGGCCGCGAGGAGGTCGGCGAGTTCCACGCCCGATTCGGCTCCCGGCAGCACGCATCGCGGGCCGAGCGGCCGCAGTCGCTCCAGGAGGGCGTCCAGGTCGCCGTCGTGGGCGAGGACTTGGTCGAAGTCCTCCGGGTGGTAGGTCGGCAGGTAGGTGGGCAACACCTCGGACCGCGCGTTGACGGCCACGACGGGTATGCCCGCGGCGCGGAAGGCCGGCGCGTACAGGCCGCCGGAGGAGAACGGGTCGACGATGACGGCCGGGCCGCCGCGGTCACTCACGGCCGGCCCCCGCCAGCCGGGCCGCCGCCGCGCAGTAGCGGCGCCAGGCGTCCTCGACCGCGGGCGCCAGGGCCCTTGCCCGCACCGCGGCGTGCACGAGGCCGGGTTCGACCACGATCTCCACCTCGGTGCCGTTCTCCCGCAGCCGCTCGGCGTACCGCACCGAGTCCTCCAGCAGCGAGTCGAGTTCGGCGGCCATGATGTAGGCCGGGGGCAGCGCGTGGAACGTGCCGGAGCGCAGCGGGGAGACGTAGGCGGACGCGGCGTCGTCCGGGTCGGGGCAGTAGCAGGCGGTGTAGTACTCCATCTCGCCGCCGGTCAGCAGCGGCGCGTCGTCGCCGCCGTCGCGCCAGCGGGTGAAGTCCAGCACCGGGCTGATCGACGCCTGCCCGGCGATTGCCGGGCCGCCGCGGTCGCGGGCCATCATGCACAGCACGACGGTCATGTTGCCGCCGGAGCTGTCGCCGCACACGACGATCCGCTCCGGGTCGATGTCCAGCGCCTGCGGGCCGGCGGCCAGCGCGCACAGCGCGGTGTAGCAGTCCTCCAGGCAGGCGGGGAACGGGTTCTCCGGCGCCATGCGGAAGGCCACCGCCACGGCCGTCAGCCCGGAGTGCACGGCGAGTTCGGCGACGACGCTGTCGTGCGTCTCCAGGTCGCCGACGACGAAGCCGCCGCCGCGGATGTACAGCAGCACCCCGCGTCCGGCCCGCTCCCGCGGCCGGTAGACGCGCACGTCGACCGTACGGCCGTCGTGGGTGAGGACGTCCTCGGAGACGTCCACGCCCTCGGGTCGGTCGTAGGGGAATTCCTGTGTCAGGCCGCGGTAGAGGGCGCGCTGTTCGGCGACCGGCCGCAGGTAGAAGTCCGGCGGCATGGCCTTGTTGCTGCGTTCGACGAACTCTTCAAGGCCCTGGGCGTACGTCACAGTTCTCCTTGGGCGACGGTGGTGGCGGGGGTGAGGACGGCGGTGCGCATGCCGCGGCGCAGCAGCAGGGGCAGGCAGGCGATGGTGCCCAGGGCACCGATCCACATGGCGCCGGTCAGGCCCCACAGGGCGGTGGCGCCCGAGGCCAGCAGGCTGCCGACGGAGATGACGCCCCACATCAGGAAGCGCTGGACGGAGCCGACCCGGCCCAGCAGTTCCGGCGGGGACAGGGTCTGCCGCAGCGTCAGGGACGTCGGGCTGTAGGAGCCCTCGCCGGCACAGTGCACGATGCTGCCGAGGACCAGGCCGCAGGCGCCGGTGACCCCGCCGAACGCGCCGAGCGCAGGCATGGAGACGATGCCCGCCACCGACACGGTGGCGGACAGGGCGAGGGCCCGCGGGGTGCCGAACCGCGCGCTGAGCCGCGTGGAGAGCAGGTTGCCGACCGGGTAGCCCAGGGCGGCGGCGCCGACGACCACGCCGATCCACCCGGGCGAGAGCCCCAGGACGTTGCGGCAGTACAGCACCAGGCTGGTCTCCACCATGGTGAGGAAGAGGGCGTACGTGGTGCCGCACAGCACGATCGGGTTGAGCATCGGGTGCCCGGAGACGAACCGCAGACCCTCCATCACGCCGCGCCGGATCCAGCCGCGTTCGCGTGGCGCGGGCTGCCGGGGGGCCTCACGGTGCCGGATCATGCCGATCGTCAGCAGCGACATCGCGAAACTGATCGTGTTCAGCGCGATGACGCCGATCGCGGAGAACAGGGCGATCGCCGGGCCGGCGATCATCGGGCCGACCGACTGGGCGCTCGACTCGGTCAGGGCCAGCCGGGCGTTGGCCTTGCCTAGCGCCGCCTCGTCGTCGTACATGCTCGGCAGGTACGAGGTGTAGGCGACCTGGAAGAACACCACCCCGCAGCCGCTGAGCAGCACCAGGCCGATCAGCAGCGGGAAGGAGAGCCCGTCGAGGGCGGCCAGCAGCCACACCAGGCCGAAGCAGACGAACTGCAGGGCGTTGGCGGTCATCATGGTCAGGCGGCGGGGCAGCCGGTCGACGATGGCGCCGGCCGGCAGCCCCAGCGGCAGGAACGGCAGGTAGAGGGCGAAGTTGACCAGCGCCGCCTTCGCGGGCGACACCCCCAGGACCGTCACCGACATCAGGGGCAGGGCCAGCACCATGAACTGGTCGCCGAAGAGGCTGAGAGACTGGCCCGTCCACAGCAGCCCGAAGTCCCGCCGCAGCGAGGACGCCCGCGGTCCGCCGGTGGACCGGTCCGCCTTCTCCAGTTGGGTCATGAGCCCTCCCGGCCGTGCACCCGGACCGCCTCCGCCGCCCGTACGGCGGCAGCCGCGGCGGTGCCGGCGTCCGCGGCGGCGGTGATCACGTAGGCGTACCGGCTGGTGACGTGCCCGGCCGGCGGCAGCCGCAGTTCCTGGCCCGGGGAGGCCAGCACGCCGACCACCTCGGTCTGCGGCGGCAGGCCGTCCTCGTCGACGGTGACCTCGCGGACCACGCAGTCGGCCGGCGGGTAGAGGAAGTGCACCGCGGCGGTGCGCCCGGTCGCGGGACGCTCCGGCAGCGGCCGGCCGGTGGCCACCGCCACGGCCACCGCGCCCGGGTCCACGCCGGTGGCCAGCAGGCCGACCCGCGGGATCAGGTCGCCGCCGAGCCGGGAGTTGATCTCGATGACCTTCGGCCCGTCCGCGGTCAGCCGCAGCTCGGTGTGGGTGACGCCGGTGGTGTACCCGACCGCGCGGTGCGCGCCGGCCAGCACCTCCAGCAGCGCCGGGTCGGTCAGCAGCGGGTCGGCGGCGTCGACGCTGTGGCCGACCTCCTCGAAGTACGGGTCGAAGCCGCTGATCTTGCGGGCCACGAACATGGGGACGACCTCGCCGCCGACCACGGCGCTGTCGACGGAGATCTCCTCGCCACGCAGGTACTCCTCGATCAGCACGCCGGCCTCGAAATACGGCACGCCGTCCTCGGTGGCGCCGCGCGCCTCGGCGAAGCCGGCCGCCAGCCCGTCCGGGGTCTCGACGGCGCTCACCCCGAAGCTGGCGCCGAGCGCGCGGGGCTTGCAGATCACCGGGTAGCCGATGTGCTCGGCGGCCTGGTGGGCCTCGGCCGGCGAGGAGACCAGTACGGAGGCCGCCTGCGGCACCCGGGCCTCTGCGAGCGCGGTGCGGGTGCGGTGCTTGTCGCGGCAGCGGGCGACGGCCTCCGGCGGGGAGCCCGGCAGCCCGAGGGCCTGCTGGACCCGCGCGGTCTGCTCCATGCGGATCTCGTCCCAGCACAGCACGCCCTGCGGCGCGCCGGCGCCGGTCAGCTCCCGCGCGGCGGCCGTCATGGCGGCGGGGTCGAGGGTGTCGACCAGCGTCCAGCCGGTGATGTAGCGCTTCTCCCAGGTGGGTTCGGCATCGCACAGCAGGTGGACGCGGGCCGCGCCGGCCACCAGCTCCAGCAGGTACTCGCGGTACAGGTGGTAGCCGCTGGTCACCAGGAGGATCGGCGGTCTGGCGTCCTGCTCGGACTCCGGCTCGGTCATCGGGCGTCTCCAGGGTTCTCGGCGGGGGCGGGGTGCTTCCAGAAGTCCAGCAGGACGGTGTGCAGCAGGTCCGGTTCCTCGACGTGGATGAACGAGCCGCTGCGCTCCATCACGCGGAAGGCGATCTGCGGGGCGTGCAGGACGAATTCGTGCTGGAGCGCCGGGTACAGCGCACGGTCGTAGCGGCCGGCGAGCACGAGCACCGGCATCGACAGTTCGCGCAGCCGGGGGCGGAAGTCCGGGATGCGGGCGACCTCGCCGCCGATGATGAAGTCGACGTCCTCCCCCACGAACAGCGGGTAGAGCTCGACGTTGCGGGAGCCCGGCTCGTTCGTCACCGACGCCGCGTTGTCCGGGTCGAAGAAGCGCACGAGACGGCTCGCCGAGCCCAGCAGTTCACGCAGCGGCGACTGTGTGGCGCGGACGCCCTCCCCGCGCAGCCGCACGATCTCCGCCCAGGTCTCGGGCATCTGGTTCTCGATCTCCCGGTTGATGTTGGCATGGTTGGCCTGCCACATCTCCGGGCTGTGCAGGCTGTTGGCCAGCACCAGCGAACGCACCAGCGGGGCGTGGTCCAGGGCGAGTGCCTGGCCGACCAGGCCGCCGTAGGAGAACCCGTAGACGTGCACGGGCCCGGCGTCCAGCACCCGCAGCAGTTCCGCGACGTCCGCGACGTCCCGCGCGAAGGTGATCTCGGTCAGGTCCCCGGGGACGTCCGAGCGGCCGCGGCCGTACAGGTCGACGTAGAGGACGCGGTGGTCGGTGGCGAGCCGGTCGAAGAACGGGTGGAAGACCGCGTGCGAGCCGGCCGGACCGAAGCCGGAGAGCACCAGGACCGGCTCGCCGCTCCCCTCGCTCTCCACCCACAGGCGCCGCCCATTGACCTCGTAGTGCGTGCCGGGGGGGTGCCGGAGGGCGGGGGTGGACGGGGGGACGGCGTTCATGTGGGTCCTTAGGTGGTCGTGGAACGGGTGAGGACGGGGTACGGGCGTGAGTGACGGGGCGCGGGGCTGACGCACCGTCGGGGCTAGCGACGGTTTCCGGAGGTGACGCCCGCCTGGGCGGGCGACGCAATGCCGGGTGACGCCGGCAGGGGGTGAGCGGCCGATCCGGGGTCGGCGTTCAGCCGGGGGTGGAGAAGACGGCGGCGATGCGTGCGCCGGGGGCCTCGACCCCGATCACCGCCCGGCTGCCGGCCGGCACGAGGCGGGCGTAGCTGCCGGCGTAGCCGGACGGGGTGAGGAACAGGCCCCAGGCCGCGTGCCAGGGGGCGACGGCACCGGTGTCCGGGTCGAGCACCGGCTCGTCACGCGGCACGACTCTCTGCTGTACGACGTGTCCCTGCGCGAGGCCGAGCTCCACCGCCCGTTCCCAGTCGGCGGGTTCGCACTCCCACCCGGCCACGACACCGGAACCGCCGTATCCGGCGGGCGGCTTGAGCACCAGGTGCTCGCGCTCGCGCCGGCAGCGCTCGGCGGTCTCGGCGTCACCGGCGCGCAGCGTGCGGGTCCACGGCACGACCCGGTCCACGAGCGCCGCCTCGGGCACGGACAACAGCGAGCGGGTGCGCGGTTCGTGCAGCAGGGCGAGGGCGGACTTGGGGTTGAACAGGTTCGATTCCATCGTTGTCCACAGCAGCACGCGGCCGTCGAGGTGCGCGCGCACCAGCGGGCCGACCAGGGCCATGGCCCGCTCGTCGCCCAGGACCTCGTCCACGGAGAACGTCCGCAGCACCACGTCGACGCGGACGCCGTCGAGCAGGACCGTTCCGTCGTGCACGGTGATGTCGCCGATCTCGCCGAGCCGCAGGTCCAGGCCGGCCGCCCGGGTCATCTCCCGGAACGCCCGCCAGTCGTCGCCGTACGCCTCCATGCCGCCGGGCCCCTCCAGGAGGGCCACGACCGGTTCCCGGCCGCCGCTGACCGCGCGGCCGGCGTCCCGCAGCGTGCGGGCCACCTCGTGGCCGGTGTGCACCCAGCCGAGCTTCTCCTCCTGGGCGAACGCGGCGAAGGCCTCGCAGGTGTTCAGCAGCGCGGGCAGTTCCCCGGCCCGGTCCACGCCGCCGAGTTCGCTGGCGATGTTGAACTCCAGCAGCCGGAACGCCGTGCCGTCGTGGTACATGTCTGCCCGCCCGTAGAGCGGCGGCGCGCCGCCTCCGGCCGAGCGGTTGAGGGCCGCGTGCGCCGCGTCCATGCCGATCGCCTCGCAGTAACGGTCGAGGTCGCCGCCGAACAGCCGCCCGGGCATCGCCACCAGCAGCTCGAACAGCGCCGTGGCGTCGGCGGCGAAGCCGAGCAGCGCCGACTCCTCCACGAACAGCGGGCGTGGGAGCAGGCGGTGGCCCGACGAGGCCCGCATCGCGGGCGGCAGCGGCAGCCGCGCCATGACGTCGCGCAGGCCGCCGTGCGGGTCCTCGCAGCGCTGCCGGTAGCGCTCGGTGACCGACGCCGCCGTTCCCCTCATTCGTGTCCCCTCACCGTCTGTCGCCACGGCCGCCCGCCGGTGCCGACGGTGGCCGCACGCGCCTGAACACCCGTGCGATGCTTGAACACCGCCGGATGCGAATCGGTTGCGTCCGGTGAACACCGGCGGGGGTGAATCGGTTGCACGCGGTAGGTCGAGGGGGTGCGGCGCTCCGGTGCGGGGGCCGCGAGGCGTGCGACGGGAGGCTCCTGCACGGGGTCGGCGGGGTGGGGCGCGGGTGCGGTAGGCGCGGCACGGGGGCGGGATGGGCCCCCGAAAACGCTGGTGGCGGGCCCGGGGTGCGGGGCGCCCGCGGGGAGCGTCGGGCCCGGGAGGTCCGTAGGGGGCTCCCGGGGCGGCGGGCCGCCGCCGGTCTGGACCGGGAGGCCGGTGCGTGCTCCAATGGCCCCCTTTCCAGGGAGGGTTGAGGGAGCTATGAATGGCGTCCTGATCGGCCGGATCGGCGAGATCCGCCGTTTCCCGGTCAAATCGATGCTCGGCCTGCCCGCCGCGGAGGCCGTCTTCGACGACCGTTCGCTGCGCCACGACCGCCGGTGGGCGGTGCGCGGCGGCGCCGGAAAGCTGGGCAGTGGCAAAAACGCCCGCCGGTTCCAGCGCATCCCGTCGCTGCCCTTCGTCACCGCCTGGTGCGGGGACGGGGATGACGCCGAGGTCCACTTCCGGCTCCCGGACGGCACGGAGTTGCGCGGTGACGACCCGGAGATCGACGCGAAGCTCACCGCCGCGCTGGGCGAACCGGTGACCCTGCACCAGGAGGCGGAGGAACAGCACTTCGACGACAGCCCCGTGCACGTGGTGACCCGCCGGGAGATCACCGCCCTGGAGGACGCCTCGGGCGTGACGATCGACACGCTGCGGCTGCGGGCGAACGTCGTGGTGGAACCGGACCCGCAGGCGGCCGCCGGCCTGCCCCCCGAGCGCGAGTGGAGGGGACGGCTGCTGCTGGGCGACACGGTGGTGCTGGAGATCCTGGAGCCGATGGAACGCTGCGTGATGGTCAACCAGGCGACCGCGGACGTCCCCGCGGACAGCCGAGTCCTGAAGGCGGTCGCCGCGCACAACGGCATGATGCTGGGCCTGTGCCTGAAGGTGCTGCGTCCGGGACGGGTGGCGGTGGGGGACGCGGTGAGGGTGGTGGAGACGGGGTGAGGCGGGCCGCCGGGCGGCGGCCCCGAGGGTGTGCGCGTGGCGGACGGCAGGCTGTCGACGGCCCGGGTGCGGGCAGGGCGGCGCCGGCGCGGCGAGCGGCTGCCGCGCGGGGCGGCGGCCGGTGCCCTGCGGCCGGAGGGTTCCGGTTCAGGACGCGGGCGATTCCGCCCGTACTCATCTCACGTTTTCCGTCGCCGGCGCGTCTGCGTCCTGAAAGGGAGAGGTGATGGCGATGGGAGTCCGGCACGCACGGGTCGGCACGGCGCTGGGAGAGGTCACGCTGGTCGCGGACGGGGAGGTGGTGACGGGGCTGTACTTCCCGGGCCACTGGCACATGCCGGACCAGTCCGCTTTCGGGGTCCGCGTCGACGGCGGGCAGGACGCCCTGTTCCTCGGGGCGGCGCGCGAGCTCGACGAGTACCTGGCGGGCGGGCGCCGGACGTTCGAGACGCCGGTCGGCACGGCGGGCGACACCTTCTCCGAGCGGGTGTGGGCGCTGCTGCGGGACATCCCGTACGGCGAGACGACGACCTACGGGGCGCTGGCGCAGCGGTTGGGCGACCGGCACCTGGCCCAGCGCGTCGGCCAGGCCGTCGGGCGCAATCCGGTGTGCGTCTTCATTCCCTGTCACCGCGTCGTGGGGGCGGGCGGCGCGCTGACCGGGTACGCCGGGGGGCTGGACCGCAAGCGGCGGCTGCTGGAGCTGGAGGAGCCGGCCGAGGTGGCG
>DASTDN010000379.1:0-4154 GCA_035710365.1 Streptomyces sp.
GCGGCCCGCGCGGCGCGCGCCATGCGCGCCCGGTAGTCGTCGGTGGTGAAGGGCGCGGTCGTGGAGCCGCTCATCCGGGCCTCCCTGGAGGACGAAGGGGATACGGCAGCATCCTGCCCGCCCGCGGGAGGCCGCGCGAGCCGGTCACGGCTGTGCCGCACGGGACGGGGCGGCGCCGCGGTCCCCGGCCCGTGCGCGGCCGGTCAGGTGGGGGCGGCCCGGCGGCGGACCGGGGGGGGCGGCCCGCCGCACGGCGAGGGCGTGGGGCGGCGGCCGCCCCCGCCCTCGGGCGTGGGGCCGCGCCGCCCGTCAGCGCAGCACCGGCACCGCCGGTGGCGCGCCGGGGACGAACCCGTGGGCGCGGCGGGCCAGGTGGCCGGCCCGGTAACGGGGCACCTCTCGGTGCCAGTTGAGGATGCCGGCCATCCAGTTCTGCAGGCTCACCACGTAGTCGCCCATGGCGTCGCGGACGCCCTCGGACAGCGCGAAGTCCTCGTACAGGGCGGGGAGTTCATGGGCGAGGACGTGCTGGAACTGCTGCATGCGCTGGCTCAGCAGGTCGCGCACGATGCCCAGGCCGGCCGGGTAGTCGCAGCCGAAGAAGTTCTGCACCACGAGGATCGCGTTGTGCACCTCGCCCTCGTACTCGATCTCCTTCTGGTACGAGAAGACGTCGTTGAGCAGGCAGGCGTAGTCGATGGCCGCGTTCTCCAGGGAGCGGACCGGGCCGCTGCGGTACACCTCGGGCGGGACGCCCGGGCCGTGACCCATGCGGCACAGACTCAGGGTGAGGTCGGAGCCGAAGGTGGCGCGGCGCATCTCCAGGTAGTCGACCGGGTCGGGGACGCGGTGCTGGAGCTGGTTGGACAGCTCCCACAGCCAGCTCTCCAGCATGACGCAGACGTCGGCCTTCAGCGTGCGGCGCTGCTCCGCGGTCATCTCGGCGGTGGTGCGCCGCCACAGGTCGGTCAGGGACCGCTCCATGCCGTTCACCGGGACGAGGGGTGCCTCGCCCTCGACGGGCATGCAGGCCGCGAGGCGTTCGGTGCTGAGCCTGGCCCCCGCGAGGTCGCGGCGGCTGCCGAAGACGAGCGGGTAGTAGTCGTCGGCGTAGGTGCCCCAGGCGAGCCACTGGGAGCCGAGGTCGAGTGCCTGGAGGCTGCCGTCCGGATGGAGTCCCGCCGCGCACAGCGCCAGGTCGCTCGCCGCGAGCTTGTCCTCGTCCCAGACGCCCTCGCTGAGGATGCCCGTGCGGTGGGCCCACGCGCACAGGCGGGCCCGCGACGCGTCCAGGTGGGGGTTGAGGCGCAGTTCGTACGGCATGGGGATGTCGGGGATCACCGAGGGGCCGACCTTCTGGAACGGCACGTGCGTGTACGCGCGCAGGCGTTCCGCGCCGGCCTCCGCGAGCAGCGCCCGGACGTCGACGCCGGACGTGCCGAGGCCGGCGGGCGTGCGCCAGGGGCTCGCGGGGCGGGCCTCCTGGTTCATGTAGCGGCTGGAGCGCAGGTGCCACTCGTGGCCGCCGGACTGCCAGTCCTGCAGGCCCTTCGTGTACGCGGCGACGGCCGCCGACTCGTCGGGGGTGAGTCCCTTCTCCAGGGCGACGGCGGGGACCTCGGTGAGCGCGGTGTGCTCGAACTGGTGCAGGCGGGAGGTGAGGATGTCGTTGACGGTGTCGGCGGCCTGCTGGGTGGTGCAGTCGAAGAAGGTCTCCAGGACGAGCACGCCGTTGCTGTTCTCGCCCTCGTCCTCGACCTCCCGCTGGTAGGAGAACAGGTCGTTGCGCAGGTGCACGGCGTCGGAGAAGGTCTCCATCAGCACCCTGAGCGGCCTGGTCCCGGCGACGGCGGCGGGCACTTCGGCGGTGGCGTACTCGACGAGGCCCGCCGACCAGGGGGCGCCGCCGACCTTGCGGCGCATCTCGATGTACTCGACGGGGTTGGCGATGCGCCCCTCGTTGATGTTGGACAGCTCCCACAGGGACTCGTTGAGCAGGTGTTCCGTGGCGAGCGCGAAACGGCGGCGCCAGTCGGCGGACATGGCGGGCACGGTGCGTGCCCACAGGTCGGCGAGCCCGGCCTCGACCGGGTTCTGCGGTTCGGGCACGGCGGCGGTGAGGTCGAGCGGCATGAACAGGGGCAGCCGGTCCAGGTGGGCCTTGCCCGCGGCACGGTCCTGGGTGCGCTTGAACATGTCCAGGAAGTGGTCGTCGAAGAAGAAGACCCACACGTACCAGTCGGTGATGAGGGAGAGGGCGGGCCCGTCGCAGTCGGGGTGGGTGTAGGCGCACAGCAGTCCGTAGTCGTGCGCGTCGAGGTCGGACTGCTCCCAGATGCCCGAGCCCTCCAGCATGCCCATCTCGCGGGCCCACGCCGTCGAGTGGGCGCGTGCCTCGTCGACGTGCGGATTCAGCCGCGCGGGATACGGCATGTAGAAGTGCGGGAGTCGGAACGGCTGAGTCATGGCCGGGCCCTACCCGTGGCTCCGTGAACCATCCGCCCGGCACCGGATGATCACACCATCGCGTGAACCGGCGCGGGAACGGGCACTTTCCGCGCGGCGGGCCCGGCTCGTGACGGGCTGTCACCGCCATGAGCGGGCCCGCCGCCGACCCGCGGTGCGACGGGGGCCAGCCCCGCGCTCCGCGCCGCCGGGTCAGGCCGCCGTGATCTCCCGCTCCAGGCGCGAGGCGAGGCCGACGTAGCGGGCCCGGCGGGGCACCGGGACCAGGCCGCGGATCATGATCCGCCACAGCTCGGCCGTCCTGCGCGGCTGCCGGGCCAGCGGGTCCAGGGTGTGGCCCACGACGGCGGCGCCGACGAAGGAGCTGACCAGCGAGTGGGCGACGGCCTGCGCGTCCACGTCCGGGTGGACGTCGGACTCGCGTACGGCGCCCAGCAGCTTGGCCGCGGCGATGTCCCGCCACTCCGCGAACGGGTGGGAGAGCGGTGGACGCACCCGGACCCCGCCGGTCGCCAGCCGCAGCCCCGCCCGCAGGATGGGGCCCTCGACCGACAGCCGCGTGATGCCGAACGTGATGCGCATCAGCGCTTCCAGGGAGGAGTAGTCACGGCTCTCCAGGTCGCTCGCCATCCGGCGCAGAGTCCGTGACTGGATCTCCATGATGGCGTGCGCCAGGTCCTCCTTGGCCGCGAAGTGGAAGTACAGGGCGCCCTTGGTGACGCGCGCGTGCTCCACGATGTCGCTGAGGCTGGTCGATTCGTAGCCGTGGCGGTCGAACAGGTCGGCCGCGGCCGTGATGATGGTCGCGCGGGTCTGTTCGGCGCGTAACTGCCTCGCCATCGGATGAACCACTCCCGGGATGGATATGGACGGGTTGTCCTGAGGTGCGACTACCCCCCGTGCACATCGACTTCACCATATCGACAGCGCTTGCCACGTCATTATGCCGGGTCGTCAGGCGTCCCGGAACACACGACAGGGCAGGCCGGCCGGCGCCCCATCCGCGCCGACCGGCCCACCGGTCTCGTCCGCGCGGCCCGGCGAGGGCCGCGCGAGGCCCGTCAGAAGGTCAGTTTCCAGCCATTGAGGGTGCCGTAGTCCTGCGCGTAGAGGTCCTGGACGCGCAGCTTCCAGGTGCCGTTCGCGGTCTCGGCGGAGGCGTTCACCGTGTAGGTGGCCACGACGTTGTCCGCGGAGTCGGAGGTGCTGGAGGACTTCAGGCGGTACGTGGAGCCGTCCGGGGCGACCAGGTCGACGACGAGGTCACCGCGGTAGCTGTGGGTGATGTCCACCCCGACCTGGAGGGCCGAGGGGGCGTTGCCGCTGCGGCCGGAGACGGTGATCGGGGACTCGACGGCCGACCCGGCGTCCGGGATGGCCACCGAGGCGGTGCTGGAGTAGGTGGAGCCGGTGCTCGTGCCGCCCTTGACGGCCTGGACCGTCTTGGCCGCGTCCGCGAGGCCCGCGCCGCAGCCGCCGGAGCAGGTGCCGGGCAGGGCGCGGGCGTTGGCCTTGATCGCCGACTCGATCTGCGCCGGGGTCAGGCCCGGGTTCGCCGACTTCATCAGCGCGGCCAGGCCCGCGACGTGCGGGGAGGCCATGCTGGTGCCCTGGTAGTAGGCGTAGTTCTCGGACGACGGGCTCTGGGTGCCGGAGTTCAGCGTGGAGAGGATGCCGCCGGAGGTGGT
>DASTDN010000380.1:0-10693 GCA_035710365.1 Streptomyces sp.
TCGCGGCCGTCCAGGGGTGCGCTGGAGAGCAGGACGCGAGCGCTGTCGTCCAGCGTGACGGGGCGCGCGCCGAAGTTGACCAGGCACCGGAGCCGGTCCGACCGGTCGAAGGCGAACCACTCGCCGCTCGCCGGGCCGTCCACGCGCAGCGCGGTGCCCGCGGGCGGGTGGGCGCGCCGCAGGCGCAGCGCCGCCCGGTACAGGGCGAGCACCGATCCCGCGTCGTCCCGCTGAGCGGCGACGGTGAGACCGGCCCAGTCCGGGGGCTGGGGGAACCAGCAGTCCCCGGGAGCGGCGTCGCTGAAGCCGTACGGGGGAGCGGTGCCCGTCCACGGCAGCGGCACCCGGCAGCCGTCGCGCCCCCGCTGCCGGTGCCCGGAGCGTTCCCACAGCGGGTCGCGGATCCGGTCGTCGGGGACGTGGGCCTGGGGCAGGCCCAGTTCCTCGCCCTGGTAGACGTAGGCCGCCCCGGGGAGGGCGAGCATCAGCAGTGCCGCCGCGCGGGCGCGCCGCAGGCCGAGCCGTCCGCCGCCGTAGCGGGTGACCGGACGGACGGCGTCGTGGCTGGAGAGGACCCAGGTGACGGGGGCGCCCACCGCGTGCATGCCGTTCACGGACCGCTCGACCACCTCGCGCATCGCCGGTCCGTCCCAGGGGCATTCCAGGAAGGCGAAGTTGAATATCTGCTGCATCTCTCCCGGGGCGACGTAGCGGGCAAGGCGCTCGCGGTCGAAGATGCCCGCCTCGGCCACCATCACCCGGTCGTGCGGGGGCACCGCGCCCGCGGGGGCGGGGTGCCGGTCCAGCAGCGCCCGCCACCTGCGGAACTGCGGGTGCAGTTCCTCCTGGTCGTAGTACGGCATCAGGTGGTTGCGGTGCACGTCCCGGTGCTGGCCGGGACCGGCGTCCGGGAGGCCCTCGGCCTTGAACAGGGTGTGGGCGACATCGATGCGGAAACCGTCGACCCCCTGGTCCAGCCAGTGCCGCAGTATCCGTTCGAAATCGGCGGCCACCCCGGGGTCGCGCCAGTTGAGGTCGGGCTGCTGCGGTGCGTGCAGGTGCAGATACCACTGCCCGGGCCTGCCGTCCGGCTCCTCGACGCGCGTCCAGGCGGGCCCGCCGAACGCCGACTGCCAGTCGTTGGGCGGCAGTTCGCCCGTGTCGCCGCGGCCGTCGCGGAAGAGGTAGCGGCGCCTGGCCGGCGAGCAGGGGGCGGCGGCGACGGCCTCGGCGAACCAGGGGTGCCGGTGGGAGGTGTGGTTGGGGACCACGTCCACCAGGACCTTCAGGCCGAGGGCGTGCGCCTTCGCCACCAGGCCGGCGAAGTCGGCCGGTGTGCCCAGGTCGGGCGCGACCCCGGTGTGGTCGCGGATGTCGTATCCGCCGTCGGCCAGCGGCGAGGGGTAGAACGGGGTGATCCACACCGCGTCCGCGCCGAGGTCGGCCGGATGGTCCAGGCGGGCGGTGGCCCCGGCCAGGTCGCCGGTTCCGTCGCCGTTGCCGTCGGCGAACGCCCGCGGATGTATCTCGTAGCAGACGGCGTCCCGCCACCAGGGGGCGTGGCCGTGGGGCCCGGGCGCCGTGCCCGCGGTCACGGGGCGCCTTCGGCGAGTACGAGGGTCCGGCCGGTCCGTGCGGACGCGGTCGCCGCCTCGGCCACGGCAACCGCGGCCAGCCCGGCCTTCGCGTCCGCCTGCGGGGTGCCGCCGTGCCGCGCGCAGTGCAGGAGGTCCGTCATCGCCGCCCGCACGCTCTCGGCGTACACGTGCTGCTTGTGGTCCTCTCCGCCGAGGTCGACGACGCAGCCGACCCGGTGTGGCACGACACGGGTCACGCCCCGGCCGCGGGCCGGCCGGACCGGGCCCGCGCCGCGGGCCACGGACACCGTGATCCGCTCCCGGCCGTGCGGCCGCAGCCCGGGCACGGCGAGAAGCTCGGCCGCCCGTCCGGGGAGCGCCTCCCAGCGGGCGGCACCCGCGTCGTCGGTCCAGGCGGTGATCGTGGCGCGGGTGGGGATCCAGCCGGTGACGCGGGCCTCGGCGAAACCGTAGTCGAGCCGCATCAACTGGCGTTCGGCGCGGTGGGCGTGCGTGAAGGAGTGCGTGTGGGTCGCGACCGCCCCGCCGGGATGGGTGGCCGTGGCCACCACGATGTCCACCGGACCGCCCTCCCGGCGCACCTCCGTGCCCTGGACCCGCAGCGGCCCGGCGCCCATCAGCGCGTTGGCGGCGTCGAAGAAGTGCACCCCGTGCTCGATGTGGATGCCGCCGCTCGCGTCCGGGTCCCAGAACCAGTGGTCCGGGCCGAGGTCCTCGTCGGCGGCGTCGTTCTCGAAGGCGAACCGCCGCAGCGGGTCCAGCAGCCGCACCTCGCCCAGCTCCTTCAGCAGGCGCAGGACGGGGTTGTAGCGCAGCACGTGGTCGACGGCGAACACGCCCCGCGAGCGGCGGCTCTCCGCCTCGACGCGTGCCGCGTCCTCGGTGGTGAGGGCCATGGGCTTCTCGCAGAAGACGTGCTTGCCGGCCCGGAGCGCGGTCACCGCGGCCTCCGCGTGCGCGGCCGGCGGGGTGGCGAGGACCACCACGTCGACGTCCGCCCGTTCCGCCACCTGAGCCACGCCGGTGTGGACGGCCGCGCCGAACCGGCCGGCGAGCGCGAGGGCCCGCTGCCGGTCGGCGTCGGCGCACGCGGTCACGCGGAGCCCGGGGATGTCGTGTACGGCGTCCAGCACGAACGCGCCGAAGGCGCCGCAGCCGACCAGCCCGAGGCCGAGTTCCGTCGCGGGGGAGGTCACCTGGACCGGTCCAGGCGGGCCACACCGATGTGCGCGTCGGCCATGCCGTAGAACACGTAACGCACGCCGTCGACCGTCTCGATCGCGGTCGGGAAGACCACGTTGGGCACGGTCCCGGAGCGCTCCTCCTCGGTCTCCGGGGCCATCAGCGGCTCGGCGGTGCGGGCGACGACGCGCGCGGGGTCGGCGGGGTCGAGGATCATCGCGCCGGCGGCGTAGTTGACCGTCTGCACCTGGGCGAAGGGGTCCTCGATGGTGCCCGAGACGCCGTGGTGGATGAGCAGCCATCCCTCGTCGACCCGGACCGGAGCGGGGCCGGCGCCGATCTTGAGCTCCTCCCAGGCGTACTCGGACAGCGCGACCAGGCGGTGGTGGCGCGGCCGGGTCAGCGCGGTCAGGTCCCGCTCGGCCTCCTCGACGGGCACGTAGGAGATCCAGATGCCGGGGCGTTCGTCGGTGATCCCGGCGGGCAGGTGCACGCCCTCCCCGGGGCGGAACCAGCCGAGGTCCCACATGGGGCGGTGCAGCATCGCGTAGTACAGCCCGCCGTCCGGGCCCGGCACGGGCTCCGGGAAGTGCACGACGTCCTTGTTCGGGAAGAGGTTGAGGTCGGTGTCCAGGTCGGCCTGGTAGGCGAACTGGACGGGGCCGAGCCGCTCCCAGTCGACCAGGTTCTCGGAGACGGCGAGAGCGGGCTTGGGGCCGAGGGGGCCGTAGGCGACGTACGACATGACGTGCCGGCCCAGGGCCTCGATCCAGGTGACGCGGGGGTCCTCCACACCGGCGTTGTTCTTGCCGCGCTCCCAGCCGGCGTCGGGTGCGAGGACCACGCCGCGGCGTTCGACGCCGGTGGGCACGCCGTCGTCGAGGGTCACCTCGGCGAGGCCGACGCGGGAGACGTTGCCCTTGGAGACCAGCCGGGGCAGCAGGTGCAGCCGTCCGTCGGGCGTGCGGCCGGAAGCCGGGTTGAGCACGCCCTCGGCCTCGTTGGGCTCGCCGGGCAGCGGCGACATCACGACGCCGACGCGGGTCAGGGTGTAGGGGACGGAGGTGGTGGTGCTGTGGGACACGAAGTCAGCCCTTCGTTGCCGAGTCGAGGTCGGTGGAGGTGAAACGGCTCTGGAAGACGAGGTAGAGGCCCACCGCCGGTGCGGCGAGGACGCAGGCTCCGGCGAGGATGGCGCCGAAGGGGTTGGCAGCGGACGAGGCGACGGTGCTGATGTAGTTGGCCAGCGACACCGCCAGGGGCTGCATGTCCTGTTCCTTGGTGACGAGGAACGGCCAGAGGAACTCGTTCCAGGGCCCGGTGAAGCTGAGCAGCACGACCGACATCAGGGCCGGTCTGCACAGCGGCAGCGCGATGCGGAGGAGGATCTGCAGCTCGCCGGCACCGTCGATGCGGGCCGCCTCGAACATCGCGGGCGGCAGTTGCAGGAAGAACTGCCGGAAGATGAAGACGGCGCTGGTGTTGATCGCGAAGGGCAGGATCATGCCGAGGTAGGAGTCGGCGAGACCGTAGTCGCGCACGATCAGCACGTACAGCGGGATGAGCAGCAGTTGGAAGGGGACGACCTGGACGAGCAGCACCAGGGCGAAGGTCGAGCCGCGGCCGCGGAAGTGCAGCCGTGCCAGGGCGTAGCCGGCGAGCAGGCCGAACACGGTGGTGCAGAGGATGACTCCGCCGGTGAAGATGCCCGAGTTGACCAGCGAACGGCCCAGCGAGATGGCCGAGTTGATCGCCGCGTAGTTGTGCAGGCTCAGGTTGGACGGGTCCGGGAACGCCCCGGAGGGGCTGGGGTCGGGCTCCTTCTGGAACGAGCCGACGATCATGTAGTAGAAGGGGAAGAGGAAGGCGAACGCGCCCAGGAGCAGCGCGATCCGCGATCCGGCCGCCCGGGTGCGGGGGCGCGGGGTGTGCTGCGTGGCGGGGTGCCCGCCGCCGGGCCGGGCCGGGGCGTCGACGGTCATCTCAGTCCCTTTCCACGAGGCGTCGGTAGACGAGGGAGACCGCGGTGATCAGCACGACGAGGATCACGCCGATGGCCGCCGCCTCGTCCGGGTGGCCCTGCTGGAGGCCCCGCTGGTACATCAGCAGCACCGGTGAGGTCGTCGCGCCGTCGGGTCCGCCTCCGCTGGTGAGCAGGTAGGGCTCCGTGAAGAGGTTGGCGCCGGTGATCGTGGCGAGGACCAGGACCAGCAGGGTGGCGGGCCGCACCGCGGGGACCGTGATCGAGCGGAAGATGCGCAGCCGCCCGGCGCCGTCGAGCGCCGCCGACTCGTAGAGCTCGTGCGGCACGTTCTGCAGCGCCGACAGGTACAGCACCACGAAGAAACCCAGTTGCTTCCACGCCACGAAGACGGCCACGACCGGCATCGCGAGGTGGGAGTTGACCAGCCAGGACGGGCTCGGTGCCAGGGGCCCGAGGGCCTGGTTGACCAGGCCGTCGCTGGTGAACAGGAACAGCCATACGCCGACCACGGCCACGCTGGCCGTGATGTACGGGATGTAGTACGCCGTCCGGAAGAAGGAGCGAAAGGGCAGCTTCTTGTTCAGCGCGTCGGCGAGGACCAGCGAACCGACCACGGTGAGCGGCACGTTGATGACGAGGAAGACGGCGATGTTGCGGAAGGACCGCCAGACCTCCGGGTCGCTCAGCACCGCCGTGTAGTTGTCCAGGCCCACGAAGGGCCGGTCGACCTGCACCCCGGGGGCGGTGAAGAAGTAGTCGTGGAAGGACATCCACACGGCGAAGCCGAGCGGGAACACGAAGATCGCTGCGAGGTAGACCAGGTACGGGGAGACGAACAGCATCCCGATGGGCTGGTGGCCGCCCAGCCGCACCCGCCACGGCCGGCGGGGAGGCGTCGTCTTCGTGCTCCCGGAGGCGGGCAGGGAGCTGCCGGCGTCAGGGGTGGTGGAGGACATCACGCGCCCTCACCGGCCCTGTGCGAGTTCGTCCACCTTGGCCGCGGCGTCCTTCATGGTCGCCGTGAGGTCGCCCTTGCCGAAGATGACGGCCTTGGTGTAGGCGTCGCGGAAGGCCTGCCAGACCTCGACGGAGTTGGGCACGTTGGGCGCCTCGATCGTGTGCTCGGCCTGCCGCGCGAAGACCTCGTACTCCTTGTGCGAGGCGAAGTAGGCGGGGTAGGCGTCCTGCAGGCCGGTGCGCATGGGCATCTGGCCGGTCGCCTCCAGCAGCTTGCCGTCCTGCTCCTTGCCGGTGGCGAACTTCAGGACGTCCCAGGCCGTGCCGCGGTTCTTGCAGGAGCTGTACATGCCGATGGACTTCTCGTCGCTGAAGGTGCCCTTGCCGGCGGAGCCGTCCGAGGTGGGCACCGGGACGGCACCCCACTTGACCTTGTCGCCGTAGACGGAGACCGCCCAGGGGCCGACGGTGGCCATGGCCGCCTTGCCGTCGGCGAAGGCGTCGCCGTTGTACGTCTCGTTCGGGGCGAGGCCCTCGGCGTACATGGTCCGCCACAGCCGGGCGGCCTCAAGGCCGTCGGACGAGGCGAACTGCGCCTTGCCGTCCTCGACCAGCTGCTTGCCGGTCTGCGCCGTGAACATCGGGTAGTAGTCGAACCAGGACTGGTAGAACTCCGAGGAGGGGGCGGGCCAGATCGCGGCCTTGGCCGCCCCCGCGTCGACCAGCTTGCGCGAGGTGTCGAGGAAGTCCCGGTAACTGGAGAGCCGGGGGTGCTCCGGGTCCAGTCCGGCCTTCTTGAACAGGTCCTTGTTGTAGAAGATCATGACCGGGTTGCTCTTCCACGGCATCTGGTAGTACTTGCCGTCCGGCGAGGCGTACTGCGACAGCCTGCTGCCGACCCGGTCCTGGAGGTACTTCCTGCCGCCGGGGAAGTCGTCGAGCGGGACGAGGCCGCCCTGCTTCTCGAAGCCGGGCACGGCGGCCGGGGCGGTGTTGAGGACCAGGCAGGGGGCGTTCCCCGCCGTGATCGCCGCGCCGATGACCTCTTCGGAGCTCTTGCCCGCGGGGATCTCCTGGGCGGTGACCTTCTCCTTGGGGTGGGCGGCGTTCCAGGCCGCGACCATCTTCTTGCCCCACGCCACTTCCTGCGCGTTGTTGGAGTACCAGATGGTGATGGGGCCGTGCGCGTCGTTGGAGGCGTCGGAGCCGGATCCGCCGCCGCACGCGGAGAGCGTCAGGGCCGCCACCGGCAGCATGGCGAGGAGGGCCTTCTTCATGGGAGGTTCCGTTTCTGGCTGATGGGGTCGATGGGTACGGCTCGGCCGGTGCCGGCCGTCCGCCCCGTCCGGGGGGAGGGGCGCACCGGCGTGTCGCGGGTCATCGGAGTCGGTGCCCCGGCGCCGGCCCGGTGGAGCCGCGCACCACGAGGGCGGCCGGTTCGAGTTCCATGTCGGCGGTGGTGCCGGTCTCGATCAGCTCGACCAGGGCCCGCGCGGAGGCCCGGCCCCAGGAGACCGGGTTGGCGCGGCAGGTGGTCAGCGGAGGGTTCGTGTACGAGGCGAGCGGCACGTCGTCGAAGCCGACCACGGACAGGTCCTGCGGGAGCCGCAGTCCGGCGTCCTGGGCCACCGCCGTCCCGGCCGTGGCCGAGAGGTCGTTGCCGTAGACGATGGCCGTCGGCGGGGTGGGCCTCTCCAGCAGCCTGCGGGTGGCGCGTGCTCCGCCCTCGGCGGTGAAGCCGCCCGGCAGTAACGTCCCCTCGGGCAGTCCCGCCTCGGCGAGGCTGTCGCTCCACGCCTGGCGCCGGCGCCGGGCATGGACGTACTCGTCCGGCCCGGCCACGTAGGCGATGTCCCGGTGTCCCAGCTCGACGAGGTGCCTGACGGCCTCCCGGACGGCGGGACGGTCGTCGAGGTTCACCGACGGCAGGCCGGTGCCGGAATCCGGGGCGCCCACGGCCACGGCCGGCAGGCCCAGCTCGGCGACCAGGGCGGGACGGGAGTCGTCGGTGCGCAGGTCGGTGAGGAAGACGCCGTCCACGCGCCGGTCGGCGGCGAGCCTGCGGTAGGTGTCCACCTCGTTCTCGGGGCGGCTCACCTGGAGCATCAGCCCGTCGCCCGTCTCCGATATGACCGTCTCGACGCCCGCCATGAAAGCGGGGAAGAACGGGTCGCTGCCGAGGAGCTCGGGTTCTCGTGCCAGCACCAGCCCGACCGCGCGGACCCGGCCCGTGGACAGTGCCCGGGCGCTGGAGCTCGGCGTCCACCCCAGCTTCTCGGCCGCGGACCGCACCCGCTGCTGGGTGTTCGCGGCGACGCCGGGACGGTTGTTGAGGACGAAGGAGACGGTCGCGCGGGAGACCCCGGCCAGCTTGGCCACATCACCGATGGTGGGACGCCGGGACATGCCTCACCGCTTCCTCTCGTCGGCAGCCGCGCACGGTTCCCCGGGACGCGCTGAGGCGTGCCGCCGCGAGGCACCGGATCGGCTCTTAAACCGGTTTGAATGCTGCCCCGTAGCCTCAATGCGAGGGGTGAGAGAAGTCAAGAGCCCGAGTGCAAGTGGCCAGATGGTCGCGACCGAGAGGGTATGTCGCTTTTGTGGGAGGTGGCGGGGAGAGGCAAGAAGGGCGGTGGGACAAGGGACGCGGCCCGCGCCGGAGTTGCGCGTCCGGCCGCCGCGCGGCGAGCCGTCGCCTCCGGGACGCGCCGGACGGGGATCCTCCGCGTACGTTCCGGCGACCCGGCGACCGGCGGCCCGCTCCCCGCTGCACGCCGAACGCGGCGACCGCAGGCGGCGACCGCAGGCGGCCGCGGAGAAGCTTCCGCCGGTCCGCCGCCGTCCGCCCCCGCTGCGCGACGCCCGCCGGTCGTGCGTCCGGCTCCCGCGCCCGCACGCGTGCCGGTGGTCCTGTGCCGTCGGCTCGGCCGACGGCACAGGACCCGGGCTCCGTCGCCGGGACCGGCGCGGGCCCCTCGCGTCCCCCGCTACGGACGCGTCCTCGGCAGGACGGGCTCGATCCGGAAGAGCTGACCGCCGATCTGGCCGACGAGGCCGTCGGCGTGGACC
This sequence comes from Streptomyces sp., assembly GCA_035710365.1. GTDB lineage: Bacteria > Actinomycetota > Actinomycetes > Streptomycetales > Streptomycetaceae > Streptomyces. Next base: position 8,791 of record DASTDN010000380.1, read on the forward strand.
ATCAGCTCCGGGGCGACCCCCGCCTCCATCCGGCTCTTGGGCACCTGCACCCGGTCGCGCCAGAGCGTCGCACCGCTGTCCAGGTCGAGGCCCACCAGGTGTCCGGACGGATCGAGGTAGTACGCCACCCGGCTGTCGGGATCGACCGCGGCGGCGGAGGGCAGTTCCCGCATCGTGGGGTCGCGCGGGTCCTCGCGGAGTTCCAGCCCGAGGGCGGTCGACCAGAGCCGCTCGCCGTCCTCGGCCGCGTACGCGACGGCCCTGCCGTCCCCGCCGGTCGCCAGGATGACGCCGTCCACGACCACGCCCATCGGCAGGCCGTTCACGCGGTGCCGCGACACGTCGCCCGAGCCGACGTCGACGCGGGTCAGGGTGGCGGGCCCGGAAGCGCTGAACGGCTTCCCGCCGGCGCTGCCGCCCAGCAGCACCGTGTCACCGTCCGTGCCGATGTAGACCGTCGGGCCCTGGACGGTCGCCACCGTCTCCGGCTCGCCGGTCTCCGGGTCCAGCCGGACGACGGTGCTGCGCTGCGGGGCCTTCTCGCTGTCCGGCGAACACATCAGGTAGGGGACACCACCGATCGCGGCGCGGTCGCAGTCGGCCTGCTTCCACGTGTACGTCCACCGTGTCCGGCCCGTCCTGTCGTCCAGCGCGACCACGCTCTTGAAGGAGGGCGCGTTGGCAAGGATCCCGCCGTCGAACAGCACGGCGGAGGACCGGCCGCGGCTGTCGTCGGCCAGTTCGTGCCGCCACAGGACCCGCCGGCTGCCGGTGTCGAGGGCGACGAGGTCGGTGCCCGCCGCGGACGCGCCCGGAGCGTGATCCGCGTAGGAGTACAGCACTCCGTCGCGGACGCCGGGCAGTGCCCCCGCCGGAGACCTGCCGCCGCCCACGGCCTCGGCCTTGCGCTCCCACACGACCTTCCCGCTGCGGGCGTCCAGGCCGATGCCGTCGTACTCGGCCCCCCGGCAGTAGACGGCACGAGGGCCGGTGGTGCAGGCGTCCCAGAACTCGGCGGGCAGCGTCGTCCGCCACGCCAGGCGGCTCTGCCTGCTCACCGGCGAGGCCGGCTGCCGCGTCTCGTCGTCGCCACCGGTGCCGGAGACGAGGAGCGCACCGAGGACGACACCGGTGAGGCCGAGAGCCGCTCCGGTCACGCGCACGCGGCTCCGCCGCCGGTGGCGGCGCACGAGGCGGTCGGCGATGCCCGCGGGAGCACCGAGGTCGTCGGGCGCCCATGCGTGCAGTACGTCCCGGAGCACGCGGTCCAACTGGTCGGCGTTCATGAGTGGGCCCCCTTCGGCGCGTTGCTGCCCGGCACGGCGGCCGCGGACCGAGCCGGGGCACCCAGCTCCGGCGCGAGACTGCGCAACCGGGCCAGCGACCGGTGGGTGGTGCTGCGCACCGTGCCCACCGAACAGCCCAACGCGCTCGCCACCTCCGTCTCGGACAGGTCTTCGAAATAGCGCAGCACCAGCATCGTGCGCTGCCGCGGCGTCAGCCGGGCGAGTGCCTGGCCCACCGTGATCCGCAGGTCGGCGGCGGACGTGCCGTCGGCGACGCCGGGGTCGTTCGGCAGTGCGGCGAACGTCGCCTCGCGGTGCGGTCGACGCAGCCGCCAGCGGCTGATCTGGTGCCGGTACATCACCTTGCGCACGTAACCCTCCGGGTCGTCTATCTGCCCCCAGCGGCCCAGCGTCTTCATCAGCGCGATCTGCACGAGATCCTCCGCCTCGTGCAGATCGCCGCCGGTGAGCAGGTTCGCCAGCCGCAACAGGGCGCCCCACCGGACGTCGACGAAGTCCCGGAATCTCTCGTGATCCTGCGGGTTCATGGGCCCTCCCGTTCCTCGACGCTCACAAGGACGCGTGGACCGCGGGCAATCTATGTCTGCCGTCCGTGA
>DASTDN010000381.1:0-14456 GCA_035710365.1 Streptomyces sp.
GGCCGCCAGCGCGGCCTGCACGACCATGCCGGAGACGGAGGTGTTCTCCGAACGGGCGTGGGCGCCGTTCCCGACCGCTCCGATGCCGTCCAGAACCGGCACGCCGGCCGCCGCGAGGAAGTTGCCGTCGCTCGCCCCGCCGACCGATGCCTCCGCGAGGTCGTGCCCGAGCCGCCGGGCACAGGTCTTCGCCAGCTCCGCGAGTTCCGCGACGGCTTCACTGCGTTCGAAGACCGGGCGGTTCCAGTCTCCCGTGACCGCCAGCCGGGTACGGGCGTCGACGGGGCGCAGGTCCGCGAGGGCCCGCGCGACGCGTTCCTGTTCGGCGGCGGTGGCGACGCGGACGTCCAGACGGGCGCGGGCCTCGCCCGCCGTGACGTTGCTGCGCGTGCCGCCCTCGACCACCCCCACGTTGAGGGAGGTTCCGGCCGCGTGGTCGCGCAGGTCCGTCAGACGCAGGATCTGACGGGCGAGCTCGTCCACCGCGCTCGCCCCGGCGGTGGGGTCCAGCCCCGCGTGAGCCTCCGTGCCGGTGACCGTGAGGGTGAACAGGCCGACCCCCTTGCGGGCGGTTTTGACGGCGCCGTCGGCGGCGCCCTCGAAGACCATGGCGAGGCGGTGGTCGCGGCCCGTCTCCACGATGGCCTCGTGGGAGGCGAGACTGCCGGTCTCCTCGTCCCCGTTGAGTACGAGGGTGACGGCCGGCCGGGGCAGCCCGAGCGCGTCGAGCGCGCGCAGGGCCCAGACGGCCTGGACGAGGCCGGCCTTCATGTCGAAGACGCCCGGCCCGCTGATGGTGTCGCCGTCCCGGCGGAACGGCCAGGTGTCCAGGGTGCCGGTCGGCCAGACGGTGTCGTAGTGGCCCACCAGCATGACCGGGCGCTCGTCCGCCGCGGTGGCGCCGTGCGCCGGGTACCGGCGGATCATGATGTCACCGGCCTCGGCGCGCGGGAGGACCTCTTCCGCATCCGGGGCCCCCAGCCGGCGGTCGAGCCACTCGCGCAGCCAGGCCAGGCAGGCGTCCAGGGCGTCCGGATCGTCGCTGGCACTGCCCTGGGCGGTGTAGGCGGCCAGGTCGGCGACCATGTCCTCCCGGTGGTGCTCCAGCCAGCGCCGCACGGCCGTGGCCTGCTCGTCGGCGGGCAGGCCGCGGGCCGCCGGCTGCCCGGTGAGCCGGCCGAGCGCGTCGAGCCGGGCCTCGGACATCTTCTGCGGAGCGCCCTCCAGTTCGCGCAGTCCGTCCATGACGGCCCGCAGGAGGGGCGTGGGCAGCCCCAGGACCCCGGCGTGCGCGACGACGTCGCCGTAGTGGGTGGTGACCTCGACGGGACGGTGGCGGACGGCCAGGTCGCGCCAGATGCCACTGCGGTCCTTCGACTGGGTGCGCAGCCAGGTGGTGAGACGGTCGAAGGCGGCCTCGCGCTCCGCGGCGTCCGCCCCCTGCCGGAAGGGGTGGGGGTCGAACGCGTCGAACGCCTCCAGCGTGACGCCGAGCCGGTCCGCCACGGCGAAGACCTCCCCCGCGATCCCGGCCATGACCGGGCGGTGCCGGTCGATGAGGTCGGCCATGGGCGCGTCGGCGAGGGCCGTGGTGGCGAGCATGGCGCCGAATCCGGCCTTGGCCCACAGGTAGCCCTCGACGTTGTCGCTGGCCCGGGCGGGACCCCAGCTCTGCAGGTCGGCGACCAGGGCGCGGACGCGGTCGCTGACGGGGGCGCCGTCGGGCTCGCCGATGACGAGCGCTCCCGGACCGCCGTCCTGGATCACCCCGGGCTCGGCCACGTCGGCGAAGATGTTGACGAAGGCCGCGATGGTGCGGTCGGCACCGACGACCTGGGCGATCAGGTCCTCGTTGAAGCCGTTCTGCACGGAGACGACGTAGCCGTCCGGGGCCAGGCGGGGGGCGATCCAGTCGACGGCGCTCCTGGTGGCCTGCGCCTTCACCGCGAGCAGGACCCGGTCGAGCGGTCCGGTGAACTCGTCGGGAGTGGTGGCCCCGACCGTGACACTCGTGCGGCTGTCGCCGCCCGCGAGGACGAGCCCGCGGGCGCGGATGGCGTCGACGTGCGCGCGGTCGGTGTCGACGAGGGTGACGGGGTGGCCCGCGCGGGCGAGGGCGAAGGCGAGGGTGCCGCCGATCGCCCCCGCGCCCACGATCGTGTAGGCGGTCCGATCCGGGCTGGTGTCGCTCATCGGGCGTGTTCCTCTGTCGGGGTGAGGGCTGCGAGGGGTGCGGGGGAGGCGGTGGCGCGGGTCTCGTCGGTCTGCCAGATCCGGGGGAGATGCAGGGCCCCGGTGCTCGCCCCGCCGTCCACGCGGAGGATCTCCCCCGTGATCCAGGAGGCCTCGGGCCCCGCGAGCCAGCACACGGCGCGGGCGATGTCCGCGGGCGTCCCGGGGCGCCCCAGCGGGTTGACGCCGATGGCCTCGGCGTACTCGGCGGAGACCGGGTTGCAGTCGCTGTCGACCAGGACGAATCCGGGGCTGACCGCGTTGACGCGGACGCCGTGGCCGCCCAGTTCGAGGGCGGCGGCCCGGGTGGCCATTTCGAGGGCCGCCTTCGAGCTGGCGTACGGTCCGCCGCCCGGGCGTGAGCGCAGGGCCGAGCCGGAGGAGATGTTGACGACGCAGCCGGGCCGGCCCTCCGCCACGGCGAGGCGGGCGTAGGCCGCGGTGGTCAGGACGGGGGCGCGCAGATTGACGGCGAACAGCCGGTCCCAGTCCGCCGCGGAGACCTCGGCCATGTCCAGGGAGGGGTAGACGCCCGCCGCGTTGACGAGGACGTCCACCGGGCCGTGCGCGGCCCACGCCTCTTCGACGAGGGTGGTCGGCTCGACGGTGTCCGTGAGGTCGGCGGCCCGGGTCGCCGCGCCGAAGCGGGCTGCGACGGCCCCGAGCGCGCCGTGGTCGCGGTCGGTGAGCGTGAGCGACGCGCCCTGGGCGGCGAACGCCTCGGCGATCGCGCCGCCGATGCCGCCCGCGGCCCCGGTGATGAGAACGTGGCGCGTCACTTGAACTCCTTGTCCTTGGTCTCGGGCATCGTGAGGTAGACGGTGAGGGAGATCAGCGCGGCGACCGTCACGTAGATCCACAGCAGGTCGCTGTGGCCGCTCTCGTGCAGCCACGTCGTGACGTACGGCGCGGTGCCTCCGAAGACGGCGACGGCCAGGGCGTAGGGCAGGGCGATGCCGGTGGCCCGGACCTCCGCGGGGAACTGCTCGGCCATGATGACGGCGCAGTTGGCGGAGTAGCCCAGGATGAGTCCCATGCCCACGAGCTGGACCAGGAACAGGCTGAGGAAGCTGTCGCCCAGCAGGTGCAGCAGCGGCCAGGCGAGGACGACGAACCCGCCGGCGAATCCGGCCATCGTCGGTTTGCGCCCGAGCCGGTCGGAGAGCCTCCCGGCGAAGGGCAGCGCGACCACGAAGACGACCAGGCACAGAGTCTGCGAGAGCAGCGCCGTCTTCAGCGGGATGCCGGTGGTGAGGTTCGCGTAGGTGGGCAGGTAGTTGACCCAGATGTAGTAGGTGAGCGTGCCGGCGATCGTGATGCCGACCACGCGCAGCGTCGCCGCCGGGTGCTCCACGAACATCGCCTTGACCGGGTTGGTACGGGTGCGGCCGCCGGCCTGGGTCCGGGTGAAGGACTCCGTGTCCTCGACCGAGACGCGCAGCCACAGGCCCACCAGCCCCAGCAGTGCTCCGAAAACGAACGCGGCGCGCCATCCCCAGGAGTGCAGGGCGTCGTCGCTGAGCCACGACGTGGTGAGGGTGCCCAGGAGCGAGGCGATCAGGACGCCGCCGGCGACCGACACCTGCTGCCAGGAACCGGCGAAGGCACGGCCGCCCCGGGCCGCGGACTCGACGAGGAAGGCGGAGGACGAACCGAACTCCCCGCCGGCGGAGAAGCCCTGCACGAGGCGGGCGGCGAGGAGCAGCAGCGGCGAGAGGACACCGATCTGCTCGTAGGAGGGGGTGACGGCGATCAGGAAGCCCGCGCCCGCCATGAGGGCGACGGTGAGCGTCATGCCCTTCTTGCGGCCGTTGCGGTCGGCGTAGGCACCGAGTATCGCGGCGCCCACCGGGCGCATGACGAACCCGACCGCGAACACGGCGAGGGTCGACAGCAGGGCGACCGCGCCGTCACCCGTGGGGAAGAACTCGTCCGCGATGATCTTCGCGAAGATCGAGTACAGCGCCCAGTCCACCCATTCGACGGTGTTGCCGATGGTGCCTGCGACGATGGCCTTGCGCTGGCCGCCGCTCAGTTTCCCGGGGGCGGACACGCCGCCCTTTTCTTTCCGGGATCCGGCGGACGTGTCAGATCTGGTGTTCATGGAGTGTGCTCCGAGGGGACGGGACGGGCGGTGGTGGAACCGTGCAGCACGCCGCGGGAGATGTCGGCGAGCTGGGCGTGCGTGGCGAACCAGACGTCGTGGTGCGCCGTGATGTGGTCGAGCAGCTCGCGCAGCACGACCAGGCGCGAGCGGTGACCGATGACGTGCGGGTGCAGCGTGAGCTGGAAGACCCCGCCCTCGCGGTGGGCGGCGTCGAACTCGTCGCGCCAGATCTCTCCCACGTCGCGGGGCCGGCTGTGGGGGCGGACGGACCCGTAGCGGTCCATCGTGAAGTACGGCGCGTCGTCCCGGATCCAGTCGACGGGGATCTCGACCAGGCCGGTGGGGCGCCCGTCGGCGACGACCTCGTAGGGCTCGTCGTCGGCCATGAGTGAGGAGTCGTAGGCGAACCCGAGTTCGAGCATGATGTCGAGGGTGGATTCGGAGAAGTCCCAGGACGGGGTCCGGATGCCGACCGGGCGCTGCCCGGTGACCGTGGTGAGGGTGTCCAGGGCGCGCGCGGTCAGCTCCCGCTCGTCCGCGTGCCCCAGGAGCATGTTCCGCTCGTGGATCCAGCCGTGGACGGCCAACTCGTGCCCGTCCCGGGTGTAGGCGCGGGCCTCCTCGGGGTGGAGGAGGGCGGAGACCGCCGGCATGAAGAACGTGGCGGGCACCGCGTAGCGGGCCAGCAGGTCCAGGATCCTCGCCGCGCCGACGCGGGCGCCGTATTCGCCCTGGGCCAGCCGCCCCGGGCTGGTCTCGCCGTCGCGCAGGGGGATCGTCTCGTGGTCGGAGTCGAAGGACAGGGCGACGGCGACGCGCGCGTCCCCGGGCCAGCGGTCGGGGACCAGGCGCCGCCCGGCGCGCACCGCGTCGACGTGGCCTCGCCACGTGGTCTCGGGCCAGCGCCAGCTCTCCGCGGGCAGGCCGAAGTCTTCTGAGGGCATGGTGACTCCACGAGGGTTGTACGTGCTGGGGAGGGAAGAGAGGGGGGAGCCGCGGAACGTGGTGCGCGGGCCGGAGGTTCAGGCGGGTCTGCCCATCCGGTACCAGGAGTACTTGACGGTGGCGAGGTGCAGCGTCACGTCGGAGGCGATGAGCCCGGGCAGCGACCCGATGACATCGCTGGTGTACGGGTACAGGTCCGCGCGCCGGGGCAGCACCATGTGCCCGACGAGGTTGAAACGCCCGGTGGCCGCGCTGAGGAACTTCGTCCCCGGATGCTTGACGAGCTGTCTGCCTGCGGCGTCCAGCCGCCCGGGCTCGATGGAGAGCCACACCATGAACTCCGCGTCGAAGCCGAGGAGGGACGGCTCGACGAGGGTGCGGAACTGGAGGACGCCGCGGGAGATGAGCCGGTCCATGGCGCGCGCGACGCTGGATTCGGCACGGTTCAGGCGCCGGGCGAGGACGCTGACCTGCGCCCGGCCGTCCTCCCGCAGCGCCGTGGCGATCTCCTGCTCCAGCGGGGTGAGCGCTTGTGGCGTCCGTCCCCGGTCGGTGCGGTCGCCCGGGGACGAGGCGGGCCGCAGGTCGGCTGCCGCCGCGGGCGGAAGCAGACCGGTGTCCCACATCGCCGCCGAGGTGAAGGAGCGGATGACGGGGACCACCTCGGTACTCGTGATGAGGTCGGTCGCCGGGAGATCGGTGAACAGCATCCGCATCATCTCCTCGTTGTCACGGGCGACGAAGTCGACGACGAGGTCGGCGGATCCGGTGACGAGGGCCACGAAGCGGACGTCGGGGCTCTCGCTGAACCGGGCCGCGGCCTCCAGTCCGCGGCCGGGGCGGGTCTGGACCCGGACCATCATGGAGGATCCCTCCCGTGTCCGGTCCAGTTCCAGCGTGCCGGTGACCCTCAGCAGCCCCCGTTCCCGCAGGGCCGTGTAGCGGCGCTGTGCGGTGGTCTCGCTCGCCCCCACCCAGCGCCCTATCGCGCTCCACGGGGCACGGCCGTTGAGCTGGAGCGCGGCGATGACGCGGCGGTCCAGCTCGTCGACGGTGCCCTTGAGGGCTTCCTGGGTCATGCGATGAAGCTAACCAGCGATTTTCAGCCAGTCAATGGCGGAATCCTGCATCGATGCTGGTCAACGCGCCGTAATCAAGCGCGCTGAGCTTCCCGGTCCGAGGAAACCCCAGCTCCGGCCTTTCCCGTGACCGAACGGGAGGTGAAGGATTTCCCCACATCTGCCGCCGGAAGAGTTCGCCGGCCCCCTCTCCCGCCCTGACCTCCGCTTCTTCGCCTGCTTCCCGAGGCCCGCGGGCGCGTCACCGGCATCGGCGCCGCGCGCGGGCCGGTCGGCCGGCCGCCGTACGGCAGCCGGGCCGCGGCGCGTCGGCAGGCCGGCGGTGCCTACGGCGCCCGAGGACCCGCCGTGACGGATTCCTTCACGGCGGTCCCGTGAGCGGCCGCGCGACGTCACCGGGGCGAAGTGGCCGGTCCCGGGGAACCCCGGTCCCGGGTGGGCACGGCCGTCGGCCGTGCGCCCGTGCCGACGGGGGCAACGGCGCCCTGGTGCCCGGGGTCGCAAGGTCACGGCGGCGGCTCCGGCGGTTGCCCGCGCCGCTCCGGGGCGCACCGCTCCGGAGCGCCTGCGCACGGTCCGGGACCGCACCTGAAGACTTCCTCAACTGCCTTGCGTGTGGGGGGATTTGCCCTCCTGCACAGAGCGGCGTTCCCCGGTATTGTCATCGCGTCCTTGACGGCCTCCGCGGCTTTCCGCGGACGGCCCGAGAGTGCGTGCACCACCGCTCGTCCACGTTGTCTCCTGGCGCCGGCGGTCGTGCCGTGCGCCTCTCGCGAAAGGTGTATGCATGTCCATGCACGTGCGACGTACCGCCATGGCAGCCTCCGTCGGCCTGGCCATGGTCCTCACCCCCCTCGCGGCCGGCACGGCCTCCGCCGCCGGTGAGAAGGAGGACGCCCGTCCGGTGCTGACCGCCCAGGTCGTCGACACCGATGCGGCGGGTCGCGAGGGCCGTCCCCACATCAAGATCACGATGGAGAGACCGGGCGTCCGCGGCGCGGACGCGTTCCTCGCGTGCAACGTCTACCTCCCGCTGGTGGTCAGCGACTACCGGATGCGGTCGATGGAGTGGGAGGCGGGCACCACCTGCAACATGCCGGTGGTCATGCAGGGCTCGACCCGGGTGTACTACTGGGGCGGCAGCACGATCGGCTACGGCTCCACCTACAACACCTGGCCGGGCGCGGCCCTGGCGGGCAGCGAGGGCAAGCTCTACAGCGTCATGGACAGCACCTACGGCGTCGACCACAACGTGACGGTGGACATCCCGGCCGGGGCGACCACCAACGTGCTCGGCGGCTGCCAGTACGTGAACAACAACCAGTCCGTCCAGTGCAAGACCACGACGGGCCCCATCTACTACAACTCCTGACCCGGATCACCCGCCCACCGGTCCGGCTGCCGTCCCGGGCGGTGGGCACGGTGTGACCGGTGGCGGTGAAACCGGGGCGTGGCGGTGCGGGGCCCGGCCGCCGTGCCCCGGTGACGACGGAGACCCCCGCCCGGCCCTGACGTCAGGACGACCGTCAGGGCCGGACCGGCGGTGCGGGGTGCGGCGAGGGGGGTCCTGAGACCCGGGAAGCCCAGGGGGCGACGCGTCCGGGTACGGCTTTCCGCAGCTCTCACCGCTCGTCGCCGTCCTCCGGGGCGGGAAACGGCCGGTCAGTCGCCGGGGCCGTCGTTTCCGCCCGTCCGGGCCCGTGCCGGTGCCTCGTGCGCTTCGGGATCCGTCGGCTCCTCCGTACCGTCCTCACGGCGCAGCCGGATCTCCACGTGCCCGTCGGCCACGCGGGTGTCGAAGGCGGGCTGGGGCGCGGTGGCGGGGCCGCGGACGTTCCAGCCGTCCGACAGCCGGAAGACGCTGCCGTGCCAGGGGCACCGGACGCACCCGTCGGCGATCTCGCCCTCGGACAGCGGGCCCGCCAGATGGCTGCACCGCTCGGACAGTGCGTGGAAGGTCCCGCCCGTCTCGCGCACCACCAGGACCGGCACGTCGTCCACGGCACGCCGTACGGGCCGGCCGGCGGGGAACTCGTCCACGGCGCCGATGCGGTGCCAGCCCTCGCGGACGACGTGCGGCACCTCCTCGGCGTGGTTGGCGCCGGAAGCCTGCCGGTAGGCCAGGTGGCCGCCCAGCATGCCTCCCAGGCCGGCCGCCGTCAGCCCGAGGAAGCCGTACGCGCGGCCCGCTCCGGCCCGTCCGGTGAGGCGGCACAGCAACGAGGCGCCGTACAGTCCCACGGCCGCCGTGTTGGCCACGGCGTGCACCAGACCCACCCGCGTCTGCTGCCGGTGCAGCTCGGCCCAGTCGACCGCGCCCGCCAACGCGGCGGGGCCGGCCGCGGCCAGCCCGACGCCCACGAAGAGGGCGGCTTCCCGGGAGCGGCCGGGCCACAGGTCCAGCACGGCGGCGGACGTCCAGCTACCGATCGGCACCTGCACCATCAAGGGGTGCACGGGATGGCCGAGCCACCTGCCGTGCAACCCGTCCCGTGCGCGGCCGAGCGGGAGGGCCCGCACCGCTCTGGTCAGCACGTCGATCGCGGCGTCCGCCCTGGGATCACGCTCCAGGGCGTCGAGCAGCCACAGCATCCGGTTCTGTCCCATACGACGGAGATGTGCCTTATTGCTCATGGGCGGAGGGTCCCCCCGGGGACGAAGGGCAAACAGCCGCTCCCGGACCCTCAGCCGACAGCCGACAGCCGACAGCCGACAGCCGACAGCCGACAGCCGACAGCCGACAGCCGACAGCCGACGGGGGGAGGGGGTGGGGGGCCGGAGTCCGGCCGCCGGCCGACCGGCAGTGGGGCCCTGGTTCCGCGCACAGGCCGACAGCCGAGGGTCCTTGGCCGGCCAGGAGGACGCGGAGTCAGTCCGTGCCCATGACCTTGCGGACGGTGTCCTTCGTGCGGTCCGTCAGGTCGGCGACCGGTCCCACGGCGATGTGGGCCGCGCCGGACTCGACGCCCGGGTGGGGCCGGGTGGGTGCCATCGCCTCGGCGGCCTTGATGGCCTTCGCCATGGCGGCGAGGTTGGTGACGTCGGTGCTGCGGCGGATGTGGGTGAATTCGTAGCGTTCCTCGGCCCTCGCGTGCTCCTGGACGTCCTTGCGCAATTTCAGCAGCTCGGGCAGGAACGTCGGGTCGTCGGTGTCCAGCCCGTCGAGGGCGGCCAGCGTCTCCTTGGCCGCCTTCTCCTCGGCGAGGCGTTCCGCCATGAGCTGCTCGCCGCCGGGGATGCCCTCCCGGGCGAACGGGTGGATGACTTCTTCCTCGGCGGTCTCGTGCACGACCAGCAGCCGAACCAGGCGCCGGAAGGCCTCCCTGCGTTCCTCGCCCTCGGTCGCCTCGACCTCGTCGAAGAGGTTGCGGATGTCACCGTGCTGGTGCGTCAGCAGCGTCACCACGTCGTCGTCCTCCGCCCGGTCGTGTCCGGTGTGCGGAGTGTGCGGCTCGGACATCTCGGCTTCCCCTACTTCTCTCGCTGTGCGGGGTCGGGGTGCTCACCCTCGCTCTGGACACGGTATTCGCGGCCGAACATCTCGTCGTGCTCGGCCATGACCCGGTCGCTCGGCGGTGCCTCGCCGCCGTGGATCCGCTCCTGCATCCGCTCGAACCGCTCGTGTGCCTCACGGACGTAGCCGGCCCCGAGTGTCGTGAGGTCCATCTGGGTGTCGAGCAGCTCGCGCACGTAGTCCTTGTTCGGCTCGAAGGTGAGTACGTCGGGCAGCTCGGGGGCCAGCACCGAGGCGGGGTCGCGGCCGTCGTGCCGGCGCATCAGGTCGCAGGCCTCGTGCAGGTGCTCCAGCTCCATGTTCAGGTGCAGCTCCCAGATCGCCTTGACCCTGGGATCGCTCTCCTGCTCCATGAAGGAGTAGTAGAGGTAGCACTCGTTGTACTCGTGGTTGACCAGTTGCTCCCACCACGTCTCACCCGGGTCCACGAGGGACTCGTAGTGGGTGACGTGCTCCTCCTCCACCAGCCCGATCTCCTGGTAGAGCCGGCGGGCGATCGGCTCCATGTAGGTGGGGCCGGTGTTCATGTAGAAGTTCATGGTCTGCTGCTCCGTCGACATGATCGTCAGGGCGTGCAGCTTGGACAGCGGGTCGGTCCGGTCCCGGGCGTACGGGTCGCGGACGTTGTCGACCGGATCGCGGTGCTGGAACCGGGTGGGCCGGCCGGGCATGACCTCGGTCAGGTTGTCGACGATCGACTCCGCCTTGCGGTGCTCGATCATCTCGTACAGGTTCGCGTACCGGTACAGGTGGTCGAAGTCCTCCAGCACGCCGAACTGGTACGCCTGCTTCAGGTACGGGTCCGGCTCCATCCGGGCCACCCACGCCGTCAGGTCCACCGCCACCTGTTCGTAGGCGATCGTCGTCTCCAGGACCGACGACACGCCGGGGAGGAGCCAGTTCACGACCTTCTGCTGCTGGGCCTCGATGTAGCGCACCCGTGCCAGCCTGCGCTTGACCTCCGGGTCCACGGTGTGGCGGGCGAGCTGGTGGCTGAACAGGATCGCCTCCACCTCGATCCCGTTCATGGTGATGATCCGGCACCGGGTGTAGGGGTCGCAGTGGTCCGGGTCGACCGGGTCCACGTTCAGCTCGCGCCAGCTCCGTAGCTGACGGTCCAGCGGGACACCCCGCTGCTCCAGGGGATTGAACGTCATGGGGACGTGCCTCCTGAGGACGAGGGGACGCGCGCCGCTGGGGATCCCCGTCCGGGCGACGGGCACAGACGCGATCCTCAGTCTGCGCACCAGGGGCGGTTTCCAGCCACCGCTCACACCCGTGGGCGGCATGGTTCCCCCTCCGGCGGGCCAACCGGGCGGGCGTCGCGCCGATGCCCGCCCGGCAGACGCTGACGGCGGCCGGGAGCGGGGCGGCCTCCGGCATCCCGGGACCGATGAACGGGGCAGACCGGGGTAGTCGGTGCTGGCACGTCGACCTCACGAGAAAGCGGTGTCCTGCCATGGCCGAAACCGGGGACGTTGTCGAACTCATCCTCCAGGACCACCGGAGGATGGAGGACCTCTTCCGTCTGATGCGCAGTGTCGAAGCCGACCGCGCTGCCGCCCTGCGAGAGTTCGCCGACCTGCTCGTCGCGCACGCGGAGGCCGAGGAGGCCGAGGTCTATCCCGCTCTCAAGCGCTACAAGAACATCGACGACGAAGAAGTCGAGCACGGCGAGCACGAACACGACGAGGGCAACGAGGCTCTCCTCGGCCTCCTGGAGGTGGAGGAGGTCGGTTCCGAGGAGTGGGACACGAAGCTGGAGGAGCTGGTGGAGGCCGTCACCCACCACGCCGACGAGGAGGAACGCACCATTCTCAACGGGGCGCGCGAGAACGTCGCCATGGACCGGCGCATCGAGCTGGGCGCGGCCTTCCTCAAGGAACGCCGCCGCCGACTGGAGTCCGGCTGCGGTCACCTCGACAACGTGCGCCGCATCGTCCGTTCCTGATCCGCGGGCGGGCCGCGCGGGGCCGTCCCTCCCGAAGCGCGCATGGACCGTGAAAGCCGGGGCACCTGCCATCGTGCCTGGCGCTGCCGTCCTGTCCTGCGGCCGTCAGGCGTCGACGAGACAGCCGCACTCCGCCGGCGCGTTCACCACGCACCGGCGGAGTGCCTGTGAAAGGAGAGGCACCCACATGATCCTGCCGGCGGAGAAGGAACTGCGGGCGGTACTGGCCCGGTTCGCTCAGGCACGCATCGAACACGATGTACGTCCCACCGGCCACACCAGCAGGGCTCTCGAAGACGCCACCTACACGCTGTGCGTGATGACCGGGGCCCGCACCGTCGAGCAGGCCCTGCTCACGGCGGACACCCTGCTTGAGCGGTACACCGACCGTGCGAGCGTCTCCCGGGACGACGAGACACTCGCCGCGTAGACCTGAAGAGGCGCAGAAGGACGCGCAGACAGGCGCGCGGAGGGACACGCGGACACAGAGACACCATGTGGCTCCGTGCGGTGCGGCACGTCCTCGGGCTGTGAGCGCCCGCGGCGAGAGCCGGTCTCGACGCCGCCTTCGGTACCGGGGACGACCGCGTGCTGGTCGCCGAGGTCGCGGGTGCCATGGACACCACCTCGGAGGGCGACTCCCGCCGCCGCCCTCCGAGGTGGTGTCCCGCCGTCCGGTCGAGCGACGGCCGACGGCCGGGACCGGCCGGGTGCTGACCGCGTGGAGGCGGCTTCGCCCTGCGCGCGCATGACCCGCGAGGGCCGCGACCCGCACCGACGGCGGGTGAGGAGGCGAGTGTGCGGATACGCCTCCGGGGCATTCGGGACGGCACACCACCACCGGGGCCGCAGTGGCCGGTAGTCGTTGAGGAGAAGGGGATGCACATGCGTAGCAGGGGGATGAAGGCGAGCGCGATCGGTGTGGCCGCCCTCATGGGGAGCGTCGTCCTGACGGGCTGCGGTGGCGACGACGAGCCGAAGGCGGAGAAGGCGGCCGCCGCGTCGAGCGAGAGCGGCGGCGCGGGCGCTCAGGAGCAGGGCACCACGCAGGTGCGGGCCGCCTACGGAACGACGGCCGAGGCCGGGACGGCCAGGATGACGATCTCCATGAAGCTGTCCGCGCAGGGCGAGTCGTTCACCACCAGCGGCAAGGGCGCGCTCGACTTCGAAGAGGGCGACAGCCGCATGACCGTCACCGTCGAGGGCAAGAGCATCGAGCAGCGCGTGGTCGACCAGGTCCTTTACCAGAAGATCCCCGGGCAGAAGGTCCAGGAGGGCAAGACCTGGATGAAGATCGACCTGGAGAAGGCCGCGCAGTCGCACGGCATGGACGGCAGGCAGATCGGTGACCCCGCCCAGACGGCCGCCTACGCCAAGGCGATCACCGACAAGGACGTCACCAAGATCGGCGAGGAGAAGATCGGCGGCGTCGACACCACCCACTACAAGGTGTCGGTGGACGTCGCCGAGCTGCCGAACGGCGACCGGATGCGCCGGCAGGTGGGCCCGGAACTGCCGATGCACATCTGGCTCGACGGCGACGGGCGGCTGCGTCGACAGCGACTCGCCATGGCGGTCACCACGTCCCAGGCCTCCGCCGGCACGAAGCCGGACAGCAGTGCCTCACCGCAGCAGATCAAGATGACCATGGTGACGAACTACTCCGGCTTCGGCACCGAGGTCGGGGCGCAGGCCCCGCCGGCCGGTCAGGTGGCCGACGTGACGGACGAGGCGATGAGGCAGGGGACGTCGAGGCAGAGCTGACCGGACGGTGCGCTGCCAGGACGGGAAGAACTGGGGCGGGTGGCCACGGTGCGCCGCACCGGGATCACCCGCCCGCGGCGCGAGCCGCGGAACGGATCCGATGAAGACTCCTCCGGCGCCGTCGACGGCCCGTACCCGCCGCCCGCAGGCACCCCGCCGGTCGCGTAGGTGTCCCGCGGGGGCACCGGTGCTGTTCCGGTCCCCGCCTCGAAGGAGGCCGGGCCGGCCGCCTTCAGGGGCGCAGCGCGGTCAAGGCGTCGTCGACGGTGGGGTGGAAGGTGAACACCTGGTCCAGGCCCACGGTCTGGAAAACGCGGGTGAGGTCGTGGCTGACCCCGGTCACGCCGAAGGGACAGCCGGCGGCCTCGGTGCGGTGGAAGGCGGTCACCAGCACCGTGATGCCCGTGGAGTCGCAGTAGGTGACACCGGTGAAGTCGATCACCAGGGGAGTGCCGGGGACGAGCGGGACGCTTTTCAGCGCCCGGGTGAGTTGAGGTGCGGTGTGGTGGTCGAGTTCGCCGGACACCCGCAACAGGACGGGACCCGTCTCGTGGATCTGCTGTACGACGGTCAGAAGGGGCTCACTCACCGGTTCTCCTTGTGGCGTGATGCAGGCGGTACGGGCACGGGCGGGGCGAGCAGAGCCGTTTCTCCGCCGGGACCCCGGACCCGGGCGGCCGGACAGACCGTCCGCCCCGTGCGGTCCGGACCCCGGCCGGCGGTGCACCGACGGCCGGGCCGTCGGCGAGACGGTCCCGTCCGGGGCACGACCGGACGGGACGCCGGCGGGACGCCCGCGCGGACCGCCGCCGCGGGTCTGCCCTCGCCGGACGTCGGAGCGAGGAGACGTGCCGGCACCCTCGG
>DASTDN010000382.1:0-4496 GCA_035710365.1 Streptomyces sp.
GGTCGTGCAGCGTCAAGGCTCCGACGGCGGCAGCGCCGCGATCCGTATCCGCGCGACGGGAAGTGTTCTCCTCGCCGCCCATCTCGTCTTCGTCGCCTGGTTCGCGCTGCGGCCCCTGGACGTTCCGTGGGTGATGCCCGCCAATCTGCGTCCCTTCGCGGGGATCCGCGCGGACCTGGCGCTGGGCTGGCCGCGGGCCGCCCTCCGGATCGGTGAGGGGCTGGTGCTGCTGGCTCCGCTGGGCGTCCTGCTGCCGATGGCGAACGGCAGGCC
This sequence comes from Streptomyces sp., assembly GCA_035710365.1. Classification (GTDB taxonomy): domain Bacteria; phylum Actinomycetota; class Actinomycetes; order Streptomycetales; family Streptomycetaceae; genus Streptomyces. Next base: position 274 of record DASTDN010000382.1, read on the forward strand.
GGCCGTGTCGCCGCTGGCGTCCCTGGCGCGGACCGTCGCCGCGGGCGCCCTGCTGTCGCTGGCCATAGAGCTGGCGCAGACGGGGGTGCCGGGGCAGGTCGTGGACGTCGACTCGCTACTGCTGAACACCGCGGGCGTGGCGCTGGCGCATCTGGCGGTGGTGCCGGCCGGCCGGGTGTGGGTCCGCCGCAGGGGTGAGCGGTACGGCGCGGGCGCCGTCCGGCAGGACGAGCCCCTTCAGGGACGCACCCCGACGATTCCCAGGGTCGGCATCGCCCCGTAGAGCGATGCTTCATCCCTTTCGTCTCCGTAGCGTGGAAGGTGTACGAGGCGGCCGTTCGGGCGCCTGGGACCGCCGCACCCCCGGGGTGCGCCACGACGAAGGAGCCGCGATGAACCTCCCCGCCCGCCCGACCGACGACCGCGTGATCGCCGGAGTGTGCGCCGCGCTGGCCCGCCGCTTCGGGACCTCCTCCACCACGATGCGCGCCGTCTTCCTGGTGTCGTGCCTGCTGCCCGGCCCGCAGTTCCTGCTGTACATCGCGCTGTGGATACTGCTGCCGTCGCAGGACAAGGCCCGCACGGCCTGGTGACCGCGCCCGCCCCCGCCGGGCCGACGGGCGGCCCGGCCCGGTTCGCGTACGCCGATGGGCGCACCCCGGGGGAGGGGTGCGCCCGTATGCGGCGGCGGAGGGGCCGCGTCAGTTGACCGGCAGGCCGTTGACGCCGAGGCCCCGGCCGGGCAGCGCCTTGCCGACGGGGACGCCGCCGAGGAGCGGCTGGACCGGCGCGGCCGCACCGCCGGACAGGACCCGCCCGGCGGCCGGCCGGGCGGTGGCGGCGCCGGTGGCGAGGGCACCCCGGCCCGTGGCGAGCGCGTCGGCCGCGGCGGGCAGCGCGGTGGTGGCCTTCCGTGCGGGCACGGACTGGGTCACGGTGTTCAGCGCCTGGCTCGTGTCCGGGACGGCCGGGGCGGCGTTGGCCGCGCCCGCGCCGGCCGCGGCGAAGGCGGCACCGAGAGCGGCGACACCGAGGGTCTTGGCAGCAGACTGCTTCATGGAAATGCGTCCTCGAAATGGGGAGCGGGGAAGTGAGCGGTAGTTCCCGACCGTAATCACGAAATGCCGTCCACCGCAAACATCGAAATGCGGACGGCCCATGGCGGCCGCCCGCACATTCGATTGCACCCCGAGGCCGGTCAGCCCTCGGATTCCGCAGAACCGCTGGTGGCGGAGGTCTGCCGGAACAGCCATTCGGATTTGAGTTCGGCATATCCGGGCTTGATCACATCGTTGATCATGGCGAGTCGTTCATCGAAAGGAATGAACGCTGATTTCATCCCATTGACAGAGAACCATTGCATGTCGTCGAGCGTGTAACCGAATGCGTCGACAAGGCACTCGAATTCCCTGGTCATACTGGTGTGGGACATCAGACGATTATCGGTATTGACGGTGGCACGGAAATGCAGTCGGCGCAGCAGCCCGATCGGGTGCTCGGCGTACGAGTCGGCCGCGCCGGTCTGGAGGTTGGAGCTGGGGCACAGCTCCAGCGGGATCCGCTTGTCGCGGACGTACGAGGCGAGGCGGCCGAGTTCGACGGTGCCGTCGTCACGGACCTGGATGTCGTCGATGATCCGCACGCCGTGCCCGAGCCGGTCGGCGCCGCACCACTGGAGGGCCTGCCAGATCGACGGCAGCCCGAAGGCCTCGCCGGCGTGGATCGTGAAGTGGTTGTTCTCCCGCTTGAGGTATTCGAAGGCGTCGAGGTGACGGGTGGGCGGGTGGCCGGCCTCGGCGCCCGCGATGTCGAAACCGACGACGCCGCGGTCACGGTGGCGGTTGGCGAGTTCGGCGATCTCCAGGGCGCGGGCGGCGTGCCGCATCGCGGTGAGCAGGGCGCCGACGCGGATGCGGTGACCGCCCTCCCGCGCGCGCCGCTCCCCCTCGCGGAAGCCCTCGTTGACGGCCTCGACGACCTCCTCCAGGGTGAGGCCGCCCTCCAGGTGCTGCTCGGGGGCGTAGCGCACCTCGGCGTAGACGACGCCGTCCTCGGCGAGGTCCTCGGCGCACTCGGCCGCGACCCGGACCAGGGCGTCGCGGGTCTGCATGACGGCGACGGTGTGCGAGAAGGTCTCCAGATAGCGTTCGAGGGACCCGGAGTCGGCGGCCTCCCGGAACCAGGCGCCGAGCCTGCCGGGGTCGGCCTCGGGCAGGTGGGCGTACCCGGCGTCGCGGGCGAGTTCGACGATCGTGCCGGGGCGCAGCCCGCCGTCGAGGTGGTCGTGCAGCAGAACCTTGGGCGCCCGGCGGATCTGGTCCGGCGTCGGGGTCTTCGCAGTGGTCTGGCTCGTCATTGGCGCACCCTACCTCCTACGCGCGTAGATCACAGGTTGTGCGGCGATTTCCCCGTTCGGGTACCCCGGTCGACGCCGGTCGTTCCCCCCGGCCGGCGCCCGGCGGGAGGGCGGGAGGGCGCCGGCCGATACGCAACAGTGACCCGGAGTGCCGGTCGCGTCCCTGGGGTCTTCTGACACTGTTCTGCCATGGCACAGCAAGCGACGCCGGTTCGTACGGCCAGGCTGGGACGGGCGTTCGGCCCGGAGCCGACGGCGGTCAGTGGGGTGGTGCTGCTGCTCCCCGGGGGTGACGAGGAGTCGGACCGCAGGCCCGCTCCGCTCCTCGCGGCCGCGTCCGTACGGGCGTTGGGGCGGCGGCTGGCCCGCGCGGGCCGCTCGGAGGGGCTCGCCGCGCACGTCGTCCACTACCGCTACCGGGGCTGGAACGGCGGCGAGGCGCATCTGGCGCGGGACGCGGAGTGGGCCGCCGACAGTGCCGTGGAGCGGTACGGCGACGTCCCCGTGTGCCTCGCCGGTGTCGGCATGGGCGGCCGGGCGGCGCTGCACGCGGGCGGCCACGAGGCCGTCAACTCCGTGCTGGCGGTGGCTCCCTGGCTGCCGGAGGACGACGTGGCGGTGCGGCAGGAACCGGTGCGTCAGCTCGTGGGGCGGCGGGTGCTGCTCGTGCACGGCACGAACGACGCGACGGCCGACCCGGAGCTGTCGTTCCGGCTGGCGGCGCGGGCGAAGAAGGCCAACCGGGACGTGTGCCGCTTCGAAGTGCACGGCGACCGGCACGAGTTGCGCCAGTACCGCGACGAAGTGCTCGCGCTGGCGGAGGACTTCGTGATGGGCGCGCTGTTCGGGCAGCCGTTCTCCCGGCCGGTGGAGGACGCGTTCGCCGCGCCGCCGCCGATAGGGCTGCGGATGCCGCTGGCGTCGGGGTTCGGGGCGACGTTACGGCGGTGACGGCACCCGCCGACGACGCGCCGTCCGCCCCTGCGGAGCGGTTCACGGCGGCGGGCGGCGGCACCCGGTGACGGCTCCGCTCCGGCCCTTCGGCGGCCGGCGGCTGCACCCGCGGCGGGGAGGCCCGGTCCGTCAGCCGGGCAGCAGATGACCCTTGCGGGACAGCAGGAACTTCTTGAAGGCGGCCACCGGCGGCGTGTCCGCCTGGCCGGCCCGCCAGGCCACGCCGATCTCCCGCGCCGCCCTCGGCGCGGTGACCGTCAGCTCCACGACCCCCGGGCGGGGCACGGCCGGCGGGGGCAGGAGGGCGACGCCCAGACCCGCCGCCACCAGCCCGCGCAGCGTCTCCGCCTCCTCGCCCTCGAAGGCCACCCGGGGCCGGAATCCGGCCTGGTCGCAGAGGTCGTCGGTGATGCGGCGCAGGCCGTAACCGGGCTCCAGCGTCACGAAGGTCTCCTCGGCGGCCTCCGCGAGACGGATGCGCCTGCGGCCGGCCAGGCGGTGGCCCGCGGGCACGACCAGGCGCAGCTTCTGCTCGTCCAGGCGGCGGGCGACGAGGTCGGGGGCGTCCGGGACCGGGGAGGTCAGGCACAGGTCGAGTTCGCCGGCGCGGAGGCGTTCGAGCATCGCCTCGCCGTAGTTCTGGACGAGGCTGAAGCGGACGCCCGGATGGTCGGTGCGGAAGGCCTGGATGAGGCCGGGCACGGTCTCGGCGCCCATGGTGTGCAGGAAGCCGAAGGCGACCTTGCCGGTGGTGGGGTCGGCGTCGGAGCGGACCTCCTCAGCGGCGCGCTCGATCTCGGCGAGGGCGCGCTCCACGGACGTGAGGAAGGTGCGCCCGGCGGGTGTCAGTGAAACGTTCCGGCCGCGGCGGGCGAACAGGTCGACGCCCAGGTCCTGCTCCAGGCGGACCATC
>DASTDN010000383.1:0-6753 GCA_035710365.1 Streptomyces sp.
CCCCTGGAAATGGCCGGCGTGTACGCCACCCTCGCCAACCACGGCAAGAAGGTCACCCCGGCCATGGTGAAGTCCGCCGAGCACAGGACGGGCACCTACACGATGCCCGACGCGATAGGCGAGCAGGTCATCGGCCGCGAGGCCGCCGACACCGTCACCTCGGTCCTGACCGGCGTCGTCGACGACGGCACGGCCAAGACGTCCGTACGCGACAACCCGCTGCGCCGGGGCCAGCAGGTCGCCGGCAAGACCGGCACCTCCGACAACAACAAGTCGGCCTGGTTCACCGGCTACACCCCCGACCTCGTCACCTCGGTCGGCCTGTTCGGCGAGGACGCCAAGACCCAGGCCCAGACCAAGATGTACGGGGCGGGCGGCATGCCTCGCGTCAACGGCGGCGGCTTCCCCGCCCAGATCTGGTCGGCGTACACCTTCGGCGTCCTGGACGAGGTCAGCGAGTTCGACCTCCGCACCCGGCAGGGCGCGGGCGTGGAACCCACCGAGAGCCCCACGGCCAGTGAGGAACCCTCCGAGGGGCCCAGCGAGTCCCCCACCGAGCAGCCCAGCGAGACGCCCTCCGGGACGCCCACCACGGACCAGCCCACCGGCGGTCCCTCCGACGGCCCCACCGGCCCGCCCACCGCCACCCCGCCCACCGACGAACCCACCGGCGAGATCACCCTCGACCCCGTCGACCCGGGCGACGGCGAACGCGACCAGCGGTAGACGGCCGCGGCACACAGGAGGAGGGGCGCCCGGCACAGGCCGGGCGCCCCTCCTCACGCCTTCCTCTCCCGGTCAGCCCCGGTTCAGCTCGAACCAGACGACCTTCCCGGTGCTCAGCCGCGTCGCACCCCAGCGCCGCGCCAGCCGGTTCACCAGATACAGTCCGCGACCGCCCTCGTCCGTGGCCCGCGCCTGCCGCAGCCGCGGCAACTGCGGCACGTCGTCACCGACCTCGCAGCGCAGCACGTCCGTCCGCAGCAGCCGCAGCGTGACCGGACGCGAGGCATAACGCACCGCGTTGGTGACGACCTCGCTGACCAGCAGCTCCACCGAATCCGTCAGGTCCTCCATGCCCCAGCGGGCCAGCGCACGGCGCGCGAGCCGCCGGGCCCGGCCCGGGGCGGCGTCCTCCGGCTCCAGGAACCAGTACGCGACGTCGTTCGGCGCGATGCCGTCGAAGCGCGCGGCGAGCAGGGCGATGTCGTCGTCCCGGTCACCGGGGCCCAGCATGTCCAGGACCTCGTCACACAGGGCCTCCAGGGGCGGCGGATGGTCCGGCCCGGTGAGCTGCGCGGTCGCGGCGAGCTTCTCCCGCAACTGCTCTATGCCCGTCCACACGTCCCGCAGCCGGGACTCCACCAGCCCGTCCGTGTACAGCAGCAGCGTGCCGCCGGCCGGGGCGTCCAGCTCCACCGCCTCGAAGTCCACACCGCCGACACCGATGGGGGCGCCCGCCGGGACACGCAGCACCTCGGCCCGCCCGCCCAGGTGCAGCAGCACGGGCGGCGGATGACCGGCGTTGGCGATGGTGATGCGGTGCGAGACCGGGTCGTACACCGCGTACAGGCAGGTCGCCATGCGGTCGGTGCCCAGACGCTGCGCCTGCTCGTCGAGATGGTGCAGGACCTCCTGCGGCGGCAGATCGAGCCCGGCCAGGGTCTGCGCGGTGGTACGGAGCTGACCCATGATCGCCGCCGACGTCATGGAGTGACCCATCACGTCGCCCACGACGAGCGCCACACGGCTGCCGGGCAGCGGGATCGCGTCGTACCAGTCGCCGCCCACCCGGGCCGTCTCCGCGGCCGGCAGATAACGCGAGGCCAGCCGCACACCCGTCGGCTGCGGCAGCGTCTCCGGAAGCATCGTGCGCTGCAGCTCGTCCGCGATGTACGCCTCACGGCCGTACAGCACCGCCTTGTCGATGCCGAGCGCGCTGTGCGTGGCGAGCTGCGCCGCCACCAGCAGGTCGTCCGTCTCGAAGGCGAGCCGGTCCGGGCGGCGCAGGAACAGCGCGGCCCCGATCACCCGGCGCCGGCCGCGCAACGGGGCCAGAATGGCGCGCTGCCCGGTCGGTACGACGATGTCGTTGCCCTCGCCGAGCAGCTCGGGCAGCGCGGCGCGGGCCGCCGGCGCGTCCGTGAACACCGGCCGCACCCCGCGCAGCACCTCGGCGAGCGCGCTGCCGGGCCGCACCTCGCACAGCTCGCTGCCCACCATGTCCAGCTCGGTCGGCTCGGGCTGCGCGGCGGGCAGGAAACCACCGCCCTCGGTGTCGCGCTCGGCCGGGATGCGGTCGGTGCGGCGCAGCCGCAGCACCAGCGGCCCGGTCGGCCGCTCGTCGCCCACGGGCAGCGGGTCACGCAGATACACGAGGATCGCGTCCGAGAACGTCGGCACGGTCGCCCGGCACAGCCCCATCACGATCTCGTCGAGGTCGATGCCCCGCGCGATCCGCCGGGTCGCCGCACCCACGAACCGCAGCCGGTCGCCGTCCCGCCGCATGGGGGTCGGCCGGTTCCGCTGCGGGACGTGGCCCGTGCGGCGCTCCTGCCCGTCGGCCGACGGCTCCTCACCCGCCTGGACCGGTATGGCCTCCGGGACGGGACGCGGGCGGTGCGCCTCAGGCTCGGCGGTCTGCTCGGCACCCGGCTGGGAGTGCTCCGAGTCGACCGGCTCCGGGGCCGCGGCGGGCGCCGTGCCCGCCTCGCCGCCGGCGTGGGCGTCATGCGGTAAGCCGGTCGCGGAGAGCGTCGTGGGGGTGTGCAGGAGCGCCCCGCAGGGGTCCGCGGGGTCCGCGCCCGTCTGGGAGCGCTCGAAAGAGGTCGGCTGCTCGGTCACGCGTGTCGAATCCATCCGTCCGGGGCTGCGCGCCGTGCGTGCAGTTCGTCCCGCCGAAACTCCGATACCCGGTTTGCATGTCCCAGGAACGGAATTCCCGCGTGGTCAGAGGTTGCTTCTGTGCAACCGGCAGGCCGACCGCGGCTCCTGCCGGTGGTGCCCTCGTACCCCTCGCTCACGTCCAGCCGCCCCTCGGTGACGATCGGTCAAGCCCAGCGCATGCTCCGGTCATTGCCACTGCGCGCCCTTGCGGAGGAAGATCCTACGTTTCTTGCCCGGGGGCGCATCAAGGGTCTCATGACGTCACGTGCGCGGGCGTACGGTCCCAGTCATCCGGCAGAGACGGTACCCCCCAGGACGGATTTGGTCTCCAGTCCTGCCAGCAGTCCGAAAAAGGAGGGCCCCAGGCGCGGATCACCTCGACCGCGTCCCGGCCCGCCTGCCGCACCCGCCCGGCCAGGCCGGCGTCCATCAGGCCGTCCCGCTGGGCCTGCGCGAACTCGTCCTCGTCGCGCCAGTGCCAGGTGCGGTCCGGGTTCACGGAGATGTCCAGGAAATGATCCTCGGAGTCCACACCGCCCGCCCAACGGGTCAGCGGCTCCTCCAGGTTCACGTACCAGTTCTTGAACTCCCAGCCCGGGTCCCAGAACAGCCACACCGACCACGGCTCGCCCGGTCTGGCCAGCTTCAGAACCCCCGTGCCGAACCAGTGGTCGCGGTGAGCCGTGCGCGGCTTGGTGTAGCGCGTCGTCAGCGGCTCGAGATGCGGCGGCGTGCCGTCGGCGAGCGCCGGTTTCTCGCACTCCGTGCCCGGCGCGAGCCACACCGCGAGCACCTCGGCGTCGTCCCGTACGACCGTGACCGGGCGCACGATGTGGAAGCGTTCACCGGCGTTCTCCCGGTAGCGCCACAGGATTTGCGTCCCGGGGCGCCAGAAAGCCGTGGCCGGGCCCCGGCCGTCGCCCGCTTCCACTTGTGCGCTCACCACATCACCGCCACCGTCTGCCATGAACAGATATTAGGTGCCCGGGGGCTACGACGCTGCGGCGCGTGTCACGGTTCTCGCGCCGGAGCAAAAGCGCCGTGAGCCGTCGTCACGGGCGCGTCATCCGCAGCACGTCGAGTGCCTCGTCCAACTGCTCGACGGTGAGGTCGCCCCGCTCCACGTAGCCGCCGTCGAGGACGACCTGACGGATCGTCTTCTGTTCGGCGAGGGCCTTCTTGGCCACCCGGGCGGCCTCCTCGTAGCCGAGGTACCTGTTCAGCGGCGTCACGACCGACGGCGAGGACTCGGCGTACTCGCGGGCCCGGTCGCGGTGCGCCACGACGCCGTCCACGGTGCGGTCGGCGAGCAGCCGGGAGACGTTCGCCAGCAGCCGCACCGACTCCAGGACGTTCTTCGCGATGACCGGCAGCATCACGTTCAGCTCGAAGTTCCCCGCGGCCCCGGCGGTGGCCACGGTCGCGTCGTTGCCGACGACCTGGGCGGCGACCATCAGCACCGCCTCGGGGACGACCGGGTTGACCTTGCCCGGCATGATCGACGAGCCGGGCTGGAGGTCGGGCAGGGAGATCTCGGCGAGCCCGGTGCGCGGCCCGGACGCCATCCAGCGCAGATCGTTGGCGATCTTCGTCAGGGACACCGCGACGGTCCGGAGCTGACCGCTGGTCTCCACGACGCCGTCCCGGGCGCCCTGCGCCTCGAAATGGTCGCGGGCCTCCGTCAGCGGCAGCCCCGTGGCCCGGGCGACCTCCTCGATGACGGCCGCGGAGAACCCGGGCGGGGTGTTGATGCCGGTGCCGACGGCCGTGCCGCCCAGCGGCAGCTCGGCGAGCCGCGGCAGCGAGGCGTGCAGCCGCTCCACACCGTGCCGGATCTGCGCCGCGTACCCGCCGAACTCCTGCCCCAGCGTGACCGGCGTGGCGTCCATCAGGTGCGTACGCCCCGACTTCACGACGTCGGAGAACTCCGCCGCCTTGCGCTCCAGGGCCGCCGCCAAGTGCTCCAGGGCGGGAATCAGGTCCCGGGTGACGGCGGCGGTGGCGGCGATGTGCAGGGAGGACGGGAAGACGTCGTTGGACGACTGGGAGGCGTTCACGTGGTCGTTCGGGTGCACCTGACGGCCGCCCAGCCGCTCGCTCGCGAGGGTGGCGAGGACCTCGTTCATGTTCATGTTGGACGACGTGCCCGAACCGGTCTGGAAGACGTCGACCGGGAAGTGCTCGTCCCAGCGCCCCCCGGCGACCTCCTCCGCCGCGGCCTCCACGGCCCCGGCGATCTCCCCGTCGAGCACCCCGAGGCGCGCGTTCACCCGTGCGGCGGCGCCCTTGACGCGGGCCAGCGCCTCGATGTGGGCCCGCTCGAGGCGCTGCCCAGACACCGGGAAGTTCTCCACGGCGCGCTGCGTCTGCGCCCGCCACTTCGCGTGCGCGGGGACCCGCACCTCACCCATGGAGTCGCGCTCCACGCGGTAGCCGGGGCTGTCCTGCTCGTCGCTCATCGACGGTCACCTCCACGTGTCACAGCATCGCGAACGCGACCACTGTTCCCCGCGGAGGCGACTCGTCACACGGACCCTCAGGCCAGTCCGGGGCCCCGTACCGGAATGGTGGTGAAGGTGGGGGCCGGGGCCGGGTCCTGGAAGAAGTCGTTGCCCTTGTCGTCCACCACCACGAACGCCGGGAAGTCCTCCACCTCGATCCTCCAGACCGCCTCCATGCCGAGCTCCTCGTACTCCAGGACCTCGACCTTCTTGATGCAGTCCTGGGCGAGACGCGCCGCGGGACCGCCGATGGAGCCCAGGTAGAAGCCGCCGTGGGCCGCGCACGCCTCCGTGACCTGCTTGCTGCGGTTGCCCTTGGCCAGCATCACCTTCGAACCGCCCGCCGCCTGGAACCGCTCCACGTAGGAATCCATGCGGCCGGCCGTCGTCGGGCCGAAGGAGCCCGACGCGTAGCCCTCGGGGGTCTTCGCCGGGCCCGCGTAGTACACCGGGTGGTCCTTCAGGTACTGCGGCATGTCCTCGCCCGCGTCCAGCCGCTCCTTGATCTTGGCGTGCGCGATGTCGCGCGCCACGACCAGCGGGCCCGTGAGCGAGAGCCGGGTCTTGACCGGGTACTTCGTCAGCTCGGCCAGGATGGCGTCCATCGGCTGGTTCAGATCGATCCGGACGACGTCACCGGCCTCGTCCAGCTGCTCGTCCGTCGTCTCCGGCAGGAAGCGCGCCGGGTCCGTCTCCAGCTGCTCCAGGAAGACGCCCTCGGCGGTGATCTTCGCGACGGCCTGGCGGTCGGCGGAGCAGGACACCGCGATGGCGACCGGGCAGGACGCGCCGTGCCGGGGCAGACGCACCACCCGCACGTCGTGGCAGAAGTACTTGCCGCCGAACTGCGCGCCGATGCCGATCCGCTGCGTCAGCTCGAAGACCTTCTCCTCCAGCTCCTTGTCCCGGAAGCCGTGCCCGAGCGGGGAGCCCTCGGCGGGGATCTCGTCCAGGTAGTGCGCGGAGGCGTACTTCGCGGTCTTCAGCGCGTACTCGGCGCTGGTGCCGCCGACCACGATCGCCAGGTGGTAGGGCGGGCAGGCGGCCGTGCCCAGCGAGCGGATCTTCTCCTCCAGGAAGGTCATCATGGAGGACTCGTTCAGGACGGCCTTGGTCTCCTGGTAGAGGAACGACTTGTTGGCCGAGCCGCCGCCCTTCGCCATGAACAGGAACTTGTAGGCGCCGCCGTCCGTCGCGTACAGCTCGATCTGCGCCGGCAGGTTCGAACCGGTGTTGTTCTCCTCCCACATGGTGAGCGGGGCCATCTGCGAGTAGCGCAGGTTCAGGTTCTGGGACGCGTCGTAGATGCCGCGGCTGAGGGCCTCCTCGTCGCCGCCCGCCGTCAGCACGTTCTGGCCGCGCGTGC
>DASTDN010000384.1:0-17426 GCA_035710365.1 Streptomyces sp.
ACGTCGGCCCGGAGTCCGAGTTCCAGGCGATCGCCCCCGAGGACGTGTTCGTGCACGGCTCGCGCGTCCACTTCGGTGCGATGCGGGCCGGCGGCGAGATGGACCCGAAGATCCCGCACGACCCGGTCCGGGCCTTCGTCGAGCCGCCGCTCATCGACGACGCGGTGGAGCTGCTGGCCGCGTCCCCGCTCGACGTCATCGCGCTCGGGTTCACCAGCTCCGCCTACGTCCTCGGGGCGAGCGGCGAGAAGGACCTGTTCGCCCGGCTCTCGCAGTACACGCGCGGCATGCCGGTCACCGGCACCACCGCGGCGGCCGTGGCCGGTTTCCAGGCGCTCGGTGCCCGGCGGATCGCCCTCGTCAACCCGCCGTGGTTCGACGACCGGCTCTCCGGGCTCGGCGCCGACTACTTCGCCGAGCAGGGCTTCGAGGTCGTCCACCACGCGCCGTGCGGGCTGCCCAGCAACCAGAAGCTGATCACGCCCGAGGCCCTGTCGGCGTGGATCCGCACCACGGTCGCCGAGCACCGGCCCGACGCCGTCCTGGTGGCCGGCAACGGCATCCGCGCGGTGGGCGTCATCAACGCCCTGGAGGAGGAGCTGGACTTCTCCGTCCTGACCGCGAACCAGGTCCTGTTCTGGCACGCGCTGCACCTGGCCGGCGCGGGCGAGGCGGCCGACGCCATCACCGGCTACGGCCGGCTGTTCCGCACCCGGCCGGGCGGCACGGCGTGAGCCTGCTGGCGGCCGACGGGCACGTGGCGCTGTTCCTCACCGCCGAGGGGGACACCTGCCGGCTGCCCCTGGTGTGCTGGCGCGACGACGGCACGAGCGTCGTCGGCATGGTCCTGTACCGGGGTGCGCTGCACCGGGCCGACTCCGTTCCCGGCTTCCGGCGCTACGCGCACCCGCTGGACGAGGACATCCTGATGCCGCATCCGGAGCTGGCCGCACGCCCCCGCGGGGCGCGCGTCTAGCCTGCCGGGCCGAAGTCGAGGGGGCGGGCCCGGGTCAGGCCGTGACGGCCGGACCCGGGCCCGTTCGCGTTCAGGACGCGGGCGGCCGCTCCCGGTGGGCGCGCAGCGCGGCGAGGGCCCGGTCCGCGTGGGTGTTCATGCGCAGTTCGCTGCGCACGACCTCCAGGACGGTGCGGTCCCGGGCGACGACGAACGTGACGCGTCTGGTCGGCGCCAGGGAGAAGCCGCGCCGCACGCCGAACCGCTCGCGGACCGTTCCGTCGGTGTCGGACAGCAGCGGCATGCCGAGGGTGTGCAGGCCGGCGAACTCCCGCTGCCGGTCGACGGGGTCGCCGCTGATGCCGACGGGCCGCGCGCCCTCCGCCGCGAACTCGGCGGCCAGGTCCCTGAAGTGGCAGGCCTCGGCCGTGCAGCCGGGGGTCATGGCGGCCGGGTAGAAGAACAGCACCACCGGCCCCTCGGCGAGCAGACCGGAGAGCGTCCGCGTCTCGCCGGTCTCGTCCGGCAGGGCGAAGTCCTCGATGGTGTCGCCGACGCGTACGGCGGCGCTCACCGGGCGGCCTCCGCGTTCCGGGCGACGGCGCGGGCCCACAGCACGAGCGGCAGTTGGAGCGGCAGCCGTCCGAGCGCCGCCGCCCTCTGCGGTGCGGGCCGGTCCCGCCAGTCGGCGGCCATCCTCACGTTCGCCGGGAACACGCCGACGAAGTACGCCGCCGCGGCCCGCGCCGCCCCGCGACGGGTCCGGGGCAGGGCCACCCCGGCGGCGAGGGCGAGTTCGGCGGCGCCGCTGACGTACGTCCACGTCCTCGGCGGGCCGGGCAGGGCACGCGGGACGATCGCGTCGAACGGGCGCGGGAACGCGAAGTGGGCGGTGCCCGCCGCGGCCAGCAGACCGGCGAGCAGCAGGGGCGAGCGTGGGGACCGTGGCACGGGGCCTCCTTGGACGACCTGCCGCCGGAGCTTACTGGACGGTAGTGCCGGGGTGGGCGCGGGCCCCCGGTCAGGGCCGGGGGCTCACGGGTGCCAGCCACAGGCCGACGATCGCGTCGACGACGCCGGTGGTGGCGTCCTGCCAGGTGGGGCGGGGCGTGGGGGCGCCCTCGGCGAGGGCGCGCTCCCGCTCGGCGGCGGTGTGCACGACCAGCAGGCGCGCCATGCCGGCGCGTTCGGCGCGTACGTCGGCGGGCAGGTCGGGCAGGCAGCGGTCGAGGCCGTCGACGGCGTCGCGCAGGGCCGACGAGGTCAGGGACTCCTCGTGGAGGATCCGCCGCAGCGTGGGGTCGGTCATCGCCTGGGCGCAGAACCGGGCGTACCAGGTGGGGCTGCCGAGGGCGGCCAGGTGCTCGGTGACGGGGCGGACCAGGCAGTCGGCCCAGTCGCGTACGTCCGTGGAGCCGCCGATGCCGGCGAGGAGGCGGAGGCGGATCTCCTCGACGCGGGGGGCGTGGCGCCGGAAGACGGCGCGGACGAGGTCGGTCTTGGTGCCGAAGTGGTAGCCGACGGCGGCGTTGTTGCCCTGGCCGGCGGCTTCGCTGATCCGGCGGTTGGAGACGGCGTACACGCCGCGTTCGGCGAAGAGGCGTTCGGCCGTCGTCAGGATGAGGTCCCGGGTCGCGTTCACCTGTTCCGCCCGCGCCGATCTGCCGGACATGGTCGCACCACCGCACCGGGACTTGTCTCGCTTCCCCGGCGGCCAGTCCCTCGAGCCGCCGTGGACCGCCGCTCCGACGGGCCTCTTACCGGATTCTGAAGCCTACGCAATGCCCCCTGGGGCGGGGGGCGCCGTGCCGTTACAGTGAGCCGGCGCGAGTCAAGCAGTTGCTTTAAACGCACGGCGGGCGTCCGGCACGGCGGTGAGTCCGCCGCGCGCCACGCCCCGCCCGACACTCCTTCCGGAAGGCACCTTCATGTCCGACTCACCGCCGCGGCCCGGTGCCGTGGTGGCGGTCCTGGCGTTCGCCGGGATCGTCGTCTCGCTGATGCAGACCCTGATCATCCCGATCGTCCCCGAGCTGCCGACGTACCTGGACGCCCCGGCGTCCGACGCCGCGTGGGCCGTGACCGCGACGCTGCTGGCGGCGGCGGTGGCCACCCCGGTCGCGGGCCGGCTGGGCGACATGGTGGGCAAGCGGCGCGTCCTGCTGGCCTGCGGTGTGCTGCTGGTGGCCGGGTCGGTGGTGTCCGCGCTCGCCGACACGCTGGTGCCCATGATCGTGGGGCGGGCGCTGCAGGGCCTGGCCGCCGCCGTGATCCCGCTCGGCATCAGCATCATGCGCGACGAACTGCCGCCCGAGCGGCTGGCCGGGGCCACCGCCCTGATGAGCGCGTCCCTCGGGGTGGGTGCCGCCCTCGGTCTGCCGGCCGCCGCACTGATCGCCGACAGGTTCGACTGGCACGCCCTGTTCTGGACCTCCGCCTCGTTCGGCGCGGTGGCGCTCGTGCTGGTCCTGCTGTTCGTGCCGGAGTCGGAGGTGCGCACCGGGGGCCGGTTCGACGCGGTGGGCGGTCTCGGCATGGCGGTGGGCCTGCTCTGTCTGCTGCTGGCGATATCCAAGGGCGCCGACTGGGGCTGGGGCAGCGGCACGACGCTCGGTCTGTTCGCGGCGGCCGTGGTGGTGCTGCCGGTGTGGGGCTGGTGGGAGCTGCGGACCGGGGAGCCGCTGGTGGATCTGCGCACCACGGCACGCCGTCAGGTGCTGTTCACGAACCTCGCCTCGATCGCCATCGGCTTCTCGATGTTCGCGATGTCGCTCGTGGTGCCGCAACTGCTGCAGTTGCCCTCCGCGACCGGATACGGGCTCGGCCGGTCGTTGCTGACCGCCGGTCTGGTCATGGCCCCGTCGGGCCTGGTGATGATGGCGTTCGCGCCGGTCTCCGCGCGGGTGTCGCGCACCCGGGGCCCGAAGGTGACGCTGATGATCGGCTCGTTGATCGTGGCCTCGGGGTACGCGCTGAACATCGTGCTGATGTCCGAGGTGTGGCACCTCGTGCTGGCCTCCTGCGTCATCGGCGCGGGCATCGGCTTCACGTACGGCTCGATGCCCTCGCTGATCATGAGCGCGGTGCCGCTGCGGGAGACGGCCGCGGCGAACAGCCTCAACACCCTGATGCGTTCCATCGGCACGTCGGTGTCCAGCGCCGTCGCCGGGGTGATCCTGGCCGGGCTCACGACGGACTTCGGCGGTTTCGCGGTGCCCTCGGAGGACGGCTTCAGGGTGGTCATGGCCCTCGGTGTGGGGGCCGCCCTGCTGGCGTGCGCGCTGGCCGGGTTCCTCCCGAAGGCGCCCGCCGCGGTGACGGCGACGGTCCCGGTGGCTCCGGAGCGCACGGCCGGAGCGCAGTCCGTGGGCTGAGGGCTCGCGCCGGGGACCCGGCCGGCGGTGCCCTTTCAGGGGAACCTGCCGGCCGGCGCGCGTGACGGCCCGCGTCCGCGTCGACACCTCCCCCGTGACCCTGCCGCTGATCCCGCCCATGCTCGCCACGCCGGGCGGGCTGCCGCCCGCCGCGCAGGACGCCCGCTGGGCCTACGAGACCAAGCAGGACGGCCAGCGTGTCGTGGTGTATCTGCCGGGCGACGGAAGCCTGCTGCTGCGGGCCCGCTCGGGGCTGGAGATCACGGGCGCCTACCCGGAACTCGGGCCGCTGGGCGAGGCCCTCGGCCGCGTGCCCGCCGTGCTGGACGGCGAGGTCCTCGCCGTCGACGAACAGGGCCGGGCCAGCTTCCAGTCGCTCCAGTCCCGGATGGGGCTGGCGCACTCCCCCGCCAGGGCCGCCCGGCTCGCCGCCCGCGCCCCCGTGCACCTGGTGGTGTTCGACGTGCTGCACCTGGCGGGGCGCCCGCTGCTCCGGCTGCCCTGGGCGCGGCGCCGCGCCCGGCTGGAGGACCTCGCGCTGCACGGTCCGCACTGGTCGACTCCGGCGGCGCTGGTCGGGCACGGCGAGCAGGCGCTGCGGGCCACCCGGGAGCACGGTCTGGAAGGGCTGGTGTGCAAGCGGCTGGACTCGGTGTACGAGCCGGGGGTGCGCTCCCGCGCCTGGATCAAGATCCGCAACATGACGGGTGTGGACGTGCTGGTCGGCGGCTGGCTGCCGGGCAGGGGCCGGCTGACGGGCCTGCCGGGCGCGGTGCTGGTGGGCCAGCGGGCCGCGGGCCGGCTGCGGTACGTCGGCGGGGTGGGCACCGGCTGGAGCGAGGCCGAGCGGGAGCAGCTCGCGGGCCTGCTGCGGGCGGCGGAGACCGACGTGTGCCCCTTCGACCCGGTGCCGCGTGCCCCCGGCGCGCGCTGGGTGGTGCCGCGGCTGGTGGGCGAGGTCCGCTACAGCACCCGTACCCGGGAGGGCATGCTGCGCCAGCCGTCGTGGCTGCGGCTGCGGCCGGACCTGGCGCCCGAGGAGGCCGCGGCCGACTTTCCGGACGACTGGGTGTGAGATCCCGCCGAACGGCCGGTCCGGTGGCCGGCTGGCGGGCCGTCTCTTCCAGTCGGGACACTCCGCCCTCTTGGCATGGACCTGGCGAACGGGGATGCTGAACCGCGTTTCCCCCCACAGCCGTTCGGCTGCGCCCGGACCCAGAAGGAGGACGCAGTGCCGTCGAGCACGCCTCGTACCCACCGCAGGAGATGGCTCACCGGCCTGGCCGGTGCCGCCGCCTTCGTCATCGCCTTCCCCGCCACCGCCTTCGCGGCCCCGCCGCCGGCCCTGCCCGGCAACGCGGAGGCGGCCGAGCGCTCCTACCAGCCCGCCCTCGACTACGACAAGGACGGCTGCTACGCCACGCCGGCCATCAGCGCGGACGGGACCGTCAACCCGGGCCTGAACCCCACCGGTGCCCTCAACGGCGAGTGCCGGGACGCCTCCGACCTGGACAACACCAACAGTTACTCGCGCTACAAGTGCAACAACGGCTGGTGCGGCTATCTGTACGGCCTGTACTTCGAGAAGGACCAGGCGCTGGCCGGCACCAGCATCGGCGGGCACCGGCACGACTGGGAACACGTCGTGGTGTGGGTGCAGAACGGCACCGTGCAGTACGTGTCGACGTCGAACCACGGTTCGTTCACCGTGCACCCCCGTTCGGAGGTCCGCTTCGAGGGCACGCACGCGAAGGTCGTCTACCACAAGGACGGCATCGGCACCCACTGCTTCCGGCTGGGGACCGGCAACGACGAGCCGCCGGAGAACCACCGGGGCACCTGGCAGTATCCGCCGCTGATCGGCTGGAACGGCTACCCGGCCGGCATCCGGGAGAAGCTCAGCGGCTGGGACTTCGGCAGCGCCCACTTCGGCCTGAAGGACGGCAGCTTCGCCTCCCACCTGGCCTCCGCGAAGCCGTCCGGGATCCCCTTCGACCCGAACGCCTGACCCACCGCGCTCCTCCTCCCGGCCGGTGCGCGGCGCCGCGCCGGGGCGGGGAGTCCGGCCGCGGGGCGGGTCCGGTGCGGATCACGGTCTATGGTGGTCCGCATGCCCGCCGCCGAAACGATCCGTATCGTCTCCCGCGACTCGCCCATGGCGCTGGCCCAAGTGGCCCGCGTGCAGGCCGGGTTGACCGCCCTGAAGCCCGGTGTCCGCACCGAGGTCGTACCCGTGAAGACGACCGGGGACAAGTGGCTGGGCGACCTTGCCGCGGTGGAGGGCAAGGGCGCCTTCACCAAGGAGGTCGACGCGGCGCTGCTGGCCGGTGAGGCCGATCTCGCCGTGCACTGCGTGAAGGACGTACCGGCCGACCGGCCGCTGCCCGCGGGCACGGTGTTCGCCGCGTTCCTCGAGCGGGACGACATCCGCGACGCGCTGGTCCACCCCGGCGGGCTCACCCTGGACGAACTGCCGCCCGGCACCCGCGTCGGCACGTCCTCGGTGCGCCGGGTCGCCCAGCTCGCCGCCACCCACCCGCACGTGCGCTGCGTGCCGTTCCGCGGCAACGCCAACCGGAGGCTGGCGAAGCTCGCCGACGGCGAGGCGGACGCGCTGCTGCTCGCCGTGTCCGGCCTGGAGCGCATCGGCCGCACCGACGTGATCAGCGAGGTGCTGTCCCCGGAGGCGATGATGCCGCCGATCGGCGCGGGCATCCTCGCCCTGCAGTGCCGCGAGGGCGACACCGCCCTGATCGACACGGTCAGCGCCCTCGGCCATCCGGACACGCACCGGGAGGCCGCGGCCGAGCGGATGTTCCTGCACGTGCTCCAGGGACACTGCAACAGCCCGATCGCCGGTTACGCCCGCGTGGACCGCGGCGGGGAACTGTCCCTGCGCGCCTGCGTGTTCACGCCCGACGGCAAGACGCGGCTGAACGCCCACGAGTGGGCCGGCCGGCTGGACCCGGCGACCCTCGGCACGTCGGTCGCGGTGGCGCTGCTGCGGCAGGGCGCCCGCGAGATCATCGACGGCATCCCGCACGACCCGCACTGAGCCGTACGGGCCCCGGGCGGGGGCGGGTTCAGGACGTGCCCTCCTCCGCCTGCTCCCGCAGGAAGCTGCTCACCTGGTGGGCGAGGCTGTCCCGGGCCGTGCCGTGCGGGGGGACGGCGCCCTCCTCGGGGAGCCCGATGCCGCCGGCCCACAGTCGGCGCTCGCACCAGTCCTCGTCCACCCGCAACTGCACCTGCACGTCCACCTGGCTCAGCGACGCCTCGGGCCCCGCCGCGAACAGCACGGCCGTGGCGCGGCGCAGCGGGTAGACGTCGAAGCCCTCGACGAACTGCGAGTTGCGCCAGTCGACGAACGCGCTCTCGCCGTCGCGGCCGAGTCGTACGTCGATCTGACCGTCCTCCAGATGAATTCCCACGGGGTGCTCGCCGCGGTTCTCGACCGTCACGCGGACGCTGAAGTACGTCAATCCCTCGGCGGCGTCGTCCCGTCCCCGGGGCGGCTCGGCCGGCTCAAGACGGTGGACGCGGACCCGAAGGCCGGCATGCTCGTCGTACTCCTGCCAGTCCCCGACCACGTTCGGCTCGTACACAGTGCACCTCTCGACCTCTGGACGCTGCTTCCTATCTGTGCGCTCGGGGCACTGTCAAATGGGCGGAATACGCTGTGGCCTGGCACTTCGGCAGCTTTGATCGCTGATCAAGCCGTGCGCAGCGGTTATCGGCCCGCGGCGGGGCGAACGGATCTCCGGGGCGTGCCGCACATCACGTTCCGCGTCCCGTAGTGTGGGCCGCCCCGCTTCGAACACACGGGCGAGCGGTGCGTGACCGTACCACCCGCCGACCGGCCCCGCAATTTCACTCCTTGAATTCCCGTGACGCCGCCCCGCACATTGTTGTGCAGCATTTGATTACTATCAAACGCGGGTCTCCCGCCGCATTCTTTGAATTGTTTCGTTTCGGCCGTCGGGGTAATGTGCAATTCAGTGCTTCGGACCGGAGGCACGTTCGTGGGAGCCGTTCGCCGGACCCGGATGTCCCTTTGCGGACCGGTCCGCGCCTCCCCCGGTGTCCGTCCATCCAGCACCTGCTCTGGGAGGTGCGCGCCATGTCCGTCGCGAGCAGAAGGAAACGGCACCCGCACGACGACGCCCCGGACACGGCCGAGGCGTTCGAGCGGCTCGCACGGATGCCCGGGGGGCCGGAGCGCAAGGCGCTCCGCGACGAACTGGTGGGGCTCTGGCTCCCCATGGCCGAGCGCATCGCGGTCCGTTTCCGCGGCCGCGGCGAGACCCTCGAAGACCTCTACCAGGTGGCCGCGCTCGGTCTCGTCAAGGCCGTCGACCACTACGACCCGGCACGCGGCAACGCCTTCGAGGCGTACGCCGTGCCGACCGTCACCGGTGAGATCAAGCGGCACTTCCGCGACCACATGTGGACCCTGCACGTGCCACGGCGCGTCCAGGACCTGCGCAATCGTGTCCGGCAGGCCACCAAGGAGCTGTCGCAGACGACACCCGGACGGCCGCCCACGGTCACCGAGATCGCCGAACGGGCGCACCTGAGCGAGGACGAGGTGCGTACCGGCACGGAGGCGCTCGGCTGTTTCACGGCCCTGTCCCTGGAGGCCGTGATGCCCGGCACCGACGGGTACGCCCTCGGTGACGCGCTCGGCGGACCGGACACCGCCTTCGACACCATCGTGGACCGGGTGGCCGCCACCCCCTGCCTCCAGGCGCTTCCGGAGCGCGAGCGGACCATCCTCTACCTGCGCTTCTTCGCGGGCATGACGCAGAGCCGCATCGCGCGTCAGCTCGGCATCTCGCAGATGCACGTCTCCCGGCTGCTCAACGCCTGCTTCGAACGGCTGCGGGAGGAACTCCTCGGGGAGGGCGAGCGCGGCGGTGACTCCCGGGTGCGCTGACGGGCGGTGCGCCCGGCGCCCGGGGCGCGGGACGGGCCGCCGGGGAGCCGCCCGGGCCGCAGCGGTCCTCTGCCCCCGGCCCGGAGGCGCGCTCCGTGCCGCCGTCCGTGGGCGCGGCCGCCTCCACTCACGGTGTGTCGCGGCGTCCCTGCCCCGGGGTACTGCTGTGATGCCTCCCTCGCCGCCATTCGGCCCGCGCCGTGCCGCCCCCTCCCGCCGCCCGTTTCGCCGGTGTCCACGGGGTACCCGGCAGGTGCCGGCGGCGGCCCGGCCCGGCACGGTCGCGCACCGGTGGCTGCCGGCCCACGACACCAGGACGCGACAGCCATGAACCACGACAGCACCCCCACCCTCGGCACGACGCACGTCGTCTCCACCCAGTCCGTCTTCGGGGCGCCCTGCTGGGTGAGCCTGACCAGCCGCGACCTGAGGACCACCGAGGAGTTCTACGGGGCGGTGCTGGGCTGGGAGTGGCGCATGGGCAAGCTCGGCGAGCACTTCCGCATCGCGCTGTCCGGCGGCGCGCCGGTCGCCGGGATCGCCGCGATCGCCTCGATGTGGCACATGGCGGTGGCCTGGACGCCGTACTTCGCGGTGCCCAGCGCGGACGAGGCGGTGTCGCGGGTGACCGAGCGCGGTGGCACCGCGGCCGTCGGGCCGCTCTCCTTCCCGCCGGGCCGCGCGGCGCTGCTGGCGGACCGGGACGGCGCCACGTTCGGGATCTGGGAGGGCAGGCTGTTCAGCGACTGGGAGACCTGGCGGCGGGCCGCGCCGGCCTTCATCAGGCTGCACACCCGCGACGCCTTCGACGCCGCGATCTTCTACGGCCAGGTGTTCGACTGGGCGTCGGGCAGGCCGGGCTGCTGCGAGGTGCACTACGAGGGCGACGAGGTCGTGCTGCGCAGCGGCGGCGGCACCGTGGCGCGCATCGAGTCGGGCGCCGTGGACGAGGCCCCCGACCCGACGGTCCGGCCGCACTGGCAGGTGCACTTCGCGGTGCGCGACGTGGACGCCTGTGCGCGGACGGCCGAACTGCACGGCGGCAGGGTGCTGACCAGGGGCGCCGGCGAGGCCGTGCTGAGCGACCCCGACGGCGCCCGCTTCACGGTCACCTCCCGCCGTACGCGCTGACGGCGGCCCCCGCCGTGTGCCGGTCCGCCCCGGCCCGTCCTTCGGCGGGCGGGCGGGACAGCAGGACCAGGCTGCGGGCCGCGACGGTCAGTCCGGCGCCGGCCTTGTGCTCGGTCTCGTCGGGCGGGCCCTGCGGCACGGCCGTGTCGAGCAGCGTCGTCCAGCGCTCGCCGTGGCGCGCGTCGGGCAGCCGGAAGCCGGCCGGCTCCCAGTGGCTGTTGAACAGCAGCAGGAAGGAGTCGTCGACGACGCGCCGGCCGCAGTGGTCGGGTTCGGCGATGGCGTCGCCGTTGAGGAACACCCCGACCGAGTGGGCGTCGGCTCGGCGCCAGTCCTCCTCGGCCATCTCGCGCGCGTCCGGCAGCAGCCACACCAGGTCGGGCAGCGGCCTGCCCGTCCTGGGAGCACCCGCGCGGGCGGCTCCGCGGCCGTCGAAGAAGCGCCGTCTGCGCAGCAACGGGTGGGCGGCGCGCAGCCCGATGACGTAGCGGGTGAAGTCGAGCAGGGCGCGCTGTTCACCGTCGAGGCGCCAGTCGATCCAGGCGGTCTCGTTGTCCTGGCAGTAGGCGTTGTTGTTGCCGCGCTGGGTGCGCCCGAGTTCGTCGCCGTGGCCGAGCATGGGGATGCCCTGTGACAGCAGCAGCGTGGCGAGGAAGTTGCGCTGCTGGCGGGCGCGCAGCTCCCGCACGGCCGGGTCCCGGGTGGGGCCCTCGACGCCGCAGTTCCAGGAACGGTTGTGGCTCTCGCCGTCGCGGTTGTCCTCGCCGTTGGCCTCGTTGTGCTTGCGGTCGTACGACACGAGGTCGCGCAGGGTGAACCCGTCGTGCGCGGTGACGAAGTTGACGCTGGCGCGGGGCCGGCGCCTGCTGTGCGCGTACAGGTCGGAGGAGCCGGTCAGGCGGGAGGCGAACTCGCCGAGGGTGTGCTCCTCGCCGCGCCAGAAGTCGCGCACGGCGTCGCGGTACTTGCCGTTCCACTCCGACCACAGCGGCGGGAAGTTGCCCACCTGGTAGCCGCCCTCGCCGACGTCC
Source organism: Streptomyces sp. (assembly GCA_035710365.1). Lineage (GTDB taxonomy): Bacteria > Actinomycetota > Actinomycetes > Streptomycetales > Streptomycetaceae > Streptomyces. The sequence continues at coordinate 11,428 of DASTDN010000384.1, forward strand.
CACGGCTCGGCGATGAGTTTGACGCGGCTGATCACCGGGTCCTGCTGGATGAGGTCGAAGAACGCGGAGAGCCGGTCCACCTCGTGGAACTGGCGGGCCAGGGTCGCGGCGAGGTCGAAGCGGAAGCCGTCGACGTGCATCTCGGTGACCCAGTACCGCAGCGAGTCCATGATGAGCTGAAGGACGTGGGGGTGGCGCATCAGCAGGCTGTTGCCGGTGCCGGTGGTGTCGTAGTAGTGCTGCCAGTCGCCGTCGACGAGCCGGTAGTAGGAGGCGTTGTCGATGCCGCGGAAGGACAGGGTGGGGCCCTTCTCGTTGCCCTCGGCGGTGTGGTTGTAGACCACGTCGAGGATCACTTCCAGGCCAGCCGCGTGCAGGGCCTTGACCATCGACTTGAACTCGGTGACCTGCTGGCCGAGCGTGCCGCGGGCGGCGTAGGCGTTGTGCGGGGCGAAGAAGCCGATGGTGTTGTAGCCCCAGTAGTTGGCGAGGCCCCGGCCCTGGAGCACCCCGTCGTGCACGAACTGGTGGACGGGCATCAGCTCCAGCGCGGTCACGCCGAGCGAGGTCAGGTGCCCGACGACCGCCGGGTGCGCGAGGCCCGCGTACGTGCCGCGCAGTTCGGGCGGGACGTCGGGGTGGGTGCGGGTCATGCCCTTGACGTGCGCCTCGTAGATCACGGTGTCGGCGTAGGGGCGGCCGGGCGGGCGGTCCTCGCCCCAGTCGAAGAACGGGTCGGTGACGACGCCGAGCATGCCGTGCCCGGCGCTGTCGGCGGGCGAGGGCCCCCCGGGTTCCCGCTCGTACAGCGAGGGGTGGTTGTCGATCCGGCCGTCGACGGCGCGGGCGTAGGGGTCGAGGAGCAGCTTCGCGGGGTTGCAGCGGTGGCCGGCGGAGGGCTGCCAGGGGCCGTGCACGCGGTAGCCGTAGCGCTGTCCCGGGCCGACGCCGGGCAGCCGGCCGTGCCAGACGAAGCCGTCGACCTCGGTCAGCGGCACGGACGTGTGCCGTCCGGCGTCGTCGACGAGGACCAGTTCGACACCTTCGGCGACCTCGCTGAACAGGGCGAAGTTGGTGCCGTGCCCGTCGTACGCGGCGCCCAGCGGGGAGGGGTACCCGCTCCACACGGGTACCCCTCGCACGGTGTCCCGCGCGGTCACCGCACCTCCTCCAGTACGGGGTGGAGGCGGCCCGCGTCGCCGGCCAGGACGGTCACGGCGGGCCGGCGGGGGAGGTCGAGGCCGTCGCGGAGGGTCGGCGCGGGCACCAGGGGCACCAGCGGGACGCGCTGTCCGGCGCGGGCCCGCTGCGAGAACCAGATGATCTTGCTGCCGGTGCCGGTGGCGCAGCAGCCCCAGCCGTCGCTCATGGCGGCGATGCGGGCCAGGCAGCCGCGCAGTTCCTGGTCGGGGCGCAGTTGGTGGTCGTTCTCCCCGACGGCCGTGATGAGGTGCTGGCCGTTCCACCACATCTCGACGGAGGTGTTCTTGTCGGTGGCGTGTTCGTCGATGGCCGTCAGCAGCATGCCCACTCCGCTGCAGACGGGTTCGACGTGGTCTTCGAGGTCCCACAGCCTCAGGTGTGCGACGAGTATGCGCCCGACGTGGCCGACCCGTTCGGGGCTGACCTCCACGTCGAGGTGGTAGTAGCAGGGCACTGCGGTCTTCATCGTCCTTGGCTCCTCACCGCGAATGCTCGCGTTCTCCGCGCCCCCGAGGGACGGGCCCGTACACAGAACGTGAGCGAGGATCGCTTCTGAGTCATCTCCACAGTGCGGCTGCTACGCCATTCGTGCAACACGAGCACCACGGCGGCACGTCCGGCGCCCGGAGATCCACAAGACGTAAAGTCCCCGCGCGTGCACTATGAGTGAGGGCCCCCGGTCGCCGTGACGGGCCCGCGCCGGGAGGCCCGCGGGCGCCCGCCGGACCGTCCGGGACACGCGCCGGCCGAGACCTCCCCGAAAGGTGACGGTGCCATGCTGCTTCCCGCCCGGACCGAAGTCGCCCGGCGGCTGCGCCGGTACCGGGCGTGGGAGCGCGCGACGCCGGCGTCCCCGGCCGGCCGCGCCGTGCGGGCCACGTTCGAGGACGGGGGCCACACCCTGTGCGTGCTGATGGGGAAGCGGTGTGCGCGGGAGGCGGCGGACGCCGCGGAGCGGTATGTGCGGGCGGCCCCGGGATCCGCCGCGCGCGAGCCGGCGGCGCGCGAGCCGCTCCTGCGCGGGCCGTCCCCGGGCGGGCCGTCCCTGCACGAGCCGGCCCCCGGATGAGGCGGAGCGTGGCCGGCCGGCCGCGGACGAGCCGGGCCGGAGCGGGCGGGCCGCGGCCTGCGGGTGTGGACGACCGGTGGCCGACCGGCGTTTCCCTGCCGGTACATACAGGACTTTTCAGGCACAGTGTGATCCACAAGGCCGGGCCGAGGAGCCCGGCCTCTCCAGGATTCCGAGCTCGGCGGAGGTGAACCGATGCGCACGACTTCGGCCATCGGCCGTATTCCGGTACGCGATGTCCGGCCGGCCGTGGACTGCGGCGGGCGTCCGGCCAAGGCGGTCGTGGGGGAGACGTTCCAGGTCACCGCCACCGTGTTCCGTGAGGGCCATGACGCGGTCGCGGCGAATGTCGTGCTCACCGATCCGGACGGCCGGCACGGGCCGTGGACGCCGATGCGGGAACTGGAGCCGGGGTCGGACCGCTGGGGCGCGGAGGTGACGCCGGACGAGGTGGGCGGGTGGACCTACCGGGTGGAGGCGTGGAGCGACCCGGTGACGACCTGGCGCCGCACCGCACGGGTGAAGGTCCCGGCGGGCATCGACACGGGGCTCGTCCTGGAGGAGGGCGGGGAGCTGTACGCGCGGGCCGCGCGCGGCGTCCCGAAGGACGCGGGGCGCGCCGTGGTGACGGCGGCGGCGCGGACCCTGCGCGACGACTCCCTGCCGCCCGCGGAGCGGCTGGCGGCGGCGCTGGACCCGGAGGTCGAGGCGGTTCTCGCCCGGCACCCGCTGCGCAGGCTGGTCACCGCCTCCAAGCGGCTGCCGTTGCTGGTGGAGCGGGAGCGGGCGCTGTTCGGGTCCTGGTACGAGTTCTTCCCCCGTTCGGAGGGCACCCCCGAGCGCCCGCACGGCACCTTCGCCACGGCCGCACGCCGGCTGCCCGCGATCGCGGCGATGGGCTTCGACGTCGTCTACCTGCCGCCCGTCCACCCCATCGGCACGACGTTCCGCAAGGGCCGCAACAACGCGCTCCGCGCCGGGCCCGACGACGTCGGCGTGCCCTGGGCGATCGGCTCACCGGAGGGCGGCCACGACGCCGTCCACCCCGGCCTGGGCACGCTGGAGGACTTCGACGCGTTCGTCGCCACCGCCCGGGGCCTCGGTCTGGAGGTCGCCCTCGACTTCGCCCTCCAGTGCTCGCCCGACCACCCCTGGGTGGACAAGCACCCGGAGTGGTTCCACCACCGCCCCGACGGCAGCATCGCGCACGCCGAGAACCCCCCGAAGAAGTACCAGGACATCTACCCGATCGCCTTCGACGCCGACATGGACGGCATCACCGCCGAGACGGTCCGCGTCCTGCGGCACTGGATGGACCACGGGGTGCGGATCTTCCGCGTCGACAACCCGCACACCAAGCCGGTCGTGTTCTGGGAGCGCGTCCTCGCGGACATCAACGGCACCGACCCGGACGTGATCTTCCTGGCGGAGGCGTTCACCCGCCCGGCGATGCTGCACACCCTGGCCCGGATCGGCTTCCAGCAGTCGTACACCTACTTCACCTGGCGCACCGGCAAGCAGGAACTCACCGACTACCTGACGGAGCTGTCGGGCGAGGCGGCGGCGTACCTGCGGCCGAACTTCTTCGCCAACACGCCGGACATCCTGCACGGCTACCTCCAGCGCGGCGGGCGGCCCGCCTTCGAGGTCCGTGCCGTCCTGGCCGCCACCCTCTCCCCCTCCTGGGGCATCTACAGCGGCTACGAACTCTGCGAGAACACCCCCCTGCACGAGGGCGGCGAGGAATACCTCGACTCGGAGAAATACCAGCTCAAGCCCCGCGACTGGGCCGCCGCCGGACGCGACGGCCGTACCATCGCCCCCCTCGTCACCCGCCTCAACACCATCAGACGGGCCCATCCCGCGCTGCGCAGACTGCGCAATCTGCGCTTCCACCGCACCGACAACGACGCGGTGATCGCGTACAGCAAACGGGAGGGGGCGGACGTCGTGCTGGTGGTCGTCAATCTCGATCCGCACCACACGCAGGAGGCCACGGTGTCGCCGGACCCGGCACAGCTCGGCCTGGACCCGCACGGAACCACGCCGGTGCACGACGAGCTGACCGGGGAGACCTACGTCTGGGGCAGCGCCAACTACGTGCGGCTGGAGCCCGGCCGGACGCCCGCGCACGTCTTCCACGTCCTGCGCCCGCCGGCCGCGGCGCCGCACGGAGGGGCCGGTACGTCATGACGGTCAACGAGCCGGTTCCGGACACCTTCGAGGACACCCCGGCCAGGGACCGGGACCCCGAGTGGTTCAAGCGCGCCGTCTTCTACGAGGTCCTGGTCCGGTCCTTCCAGGACAGCAACGGCGACGGCGTCGGCGACCTGCGGGGCCTGACCGCCAAGCTGGACTACCTGCAGTGGCTCGGCGTGGACTGCCTGTGGCTGCCGCCCTTCTTCCAGTCCCCGCTGCGCGACGGCGGCTACGACGTCTCCGACTACACGGCCGTGCTGCCCGAGTTCGGCGACCTCGCCGACTTCGTGGACTTCGTGGACAGCGCCCACCAGCGCGGCATGCGCGTGATCATCGACTTCGTCATGAACCACACCAGCGACCAGCACCCGTGGTTCCAGGAGTCCCGCAAGAACCCCGACGGGCCCCACGGCGACTTCTACGTGTGGGCGGACGACGACCGGGGCTATCCGGACGCGCGGATCATCTTCGTCGACACCGAGCCGTCCAACTGGACGTTCGACCCGGTGCGCGGCCAGTACTACTTCCACCGCTTCTTCTCGCACCAGCCCGACCTCAACTACGAGAACCCCCGGGTCCGGGAGGAGATCCTGGCCGCGCTGAAGTTCTGGCTGGACCTCGGCATCGACGGCTTCCGGCTCGACGCCGTGCCCTACCTGTACGCGGCCGAGGGCACCAACTGCGAGAACCTTCCCGCCACCCACGAATTCCTCAAGCGGGTGCGGAAGGAGATCGACGCCCAGTATCCCGACACGGTGCTGCTGGCGGAGGCCAACCAGTGGCCCGAGGACGTGGTCGACTACTTCGGCGACTACCCGAGCGGCGGCGACGAGTGCCACATGGCCTTCCACTTCCCCGTCATGCCCCGCATCTTCATGGCGGTGCGCCGCGAGTCCCGCTACCCGGTCTCCGAAATCCTCGCCAAGACCCCCGCCATCCCCGCCGGCTGCCAGTGGGGCGTCTTCCTGCGCAACCACGACGAGCTGACCCTCGAAATGGTCACCGACGAGGAACGCGACTACATGTGGGCCGAGTACGCCAAGGACCCGCGGATGCGCGCCAACATCGGCATCCGCCGCCGCCTCGCCCCCCTGCTCGACAACGACCGCAACCAGATCGAGCTGTTCACGGCCCTGCTGCTCTCCCTGCCGGGCTCGCCGATCCTCTACTACGGCGACGAGATCGGGATGGGCGACAACATCTGGCTCGGCGACCGCGACGCCGTCCGCACCCCCATGCAGTGGACCCCGGACCGCAACGCCGGCTTCTCCACCGCCGACCCCGGCCGCCTCACCCTGCCCACCATCATGGACCCGGTCCACGGCTACCAGGTCACGAACGTCGAGGCCGCGATGGCCTCGCCCTCGTCCCTGCTGCACTGGACCCGCCGCATGATCGAGATCCGCAAGCAGAACCCCGCCTTCGGCCTCGGCTCGTACACCGAACTGCACTCGTCCAACCCCGCCGTCCTCGCCTTCCTCCGCGAGTACGAGGACGACCTCGTGCTGTGCGTGCACAACTTCTCCCG
>DASTDN010000385.1:0-15962 GCA_035710365.1 Streptomyces sp.
GACCTTCGGTCTGGAGCTGGAGCTCACCGAGGGTATGCGCTTCGACAAGGGCTACATCTCGGCGTACTTCGCCACCGACATGGAGCGTATGGAGGCCGTCCTCGACGACCCGTACATCCTGATCGCCAACTCCAAGATCTCCTCGGTCAAGGACCTGCTCCCGCTGCTGGAGAAGGTCATGCAGACCAGCAAGCCGCTGGCGATCATCGCCGAGGACGTCGAGGGCGAGGCCCTGTCGACCCTGGTCGTCAACAAGATACGCGGCACCTTCAAGTCCGTCGCCGTCAAGGCCCCGGGCTTCGGCGACCGCCGCAAGGCCATGCTGGTCGACATCGCCGTCCTCACCGGCGGCGAGGTGATCTCCGAGGAGGTCGGTCTCAAGCTGGAGAACGCCACCCTCGACCTGCTGGGCAAGGCCCGCAAGGTGGTCATCACCAAGGACGAGACCACCATCGTCGACGGTTCGGGCTCGGCCGACCAGGTCCAGGGCCGCGTGAACCAGATCCGCGCCGAGATCGAGAACAGCGACTCGGACTACGACCGCGAGAAGCTCCAGGAGCGCCTGGCGAAGCTCGCGGGCGGCGTCGCGGTCATCAAGGCCGGTGCCGCCACCGAGGTGGAGCTCAAGGAGCGCAAGCACCGCATCGAGGACGCCGTGCGCAACGCCAAGGCGGCCGTCGAGGAGGGCATCGTCGCCGGTGGTGGCGTGGCCCTGCTGCAGGCCTCCCAGGTCTTCGAGAAGCTGGAGCTGGACGGCGACGAGGCGACCGGCGCCAACGCCGTGAAGCTCGCGCTGGAGGCCCCGCTGAAGCAGATCGCCGTCAACGGTGGTCTTGAGGGCGGCGTCGTCGTGGAGAAGGTCCGCAACCTCACCGTCGGCCACGGCCTGAACGCCGCGACCGGTGAGTACGTCGACATGATCGCCGAGGGCATCATCGACCCGGCGAAGGTGACCCGTTCCGCCCTGCAGAACGCCGCCTCCATCGCCGCGCTGTTCCTCACCACCGAGGCCGTCATCGCCGACAAGCCGGAGAAGGCCGCCGCGCCCGCCGGTGGCGGCATGCCGGGCGGTGACATGGACTTCTGATCCTTCCGAGGATCGGAGCAGTCCGTTCGTTGCACGCGAGGGCGGCACTCCCCGTACGTCGGGGGGTGCCGCCCTCGGGCGTGTCCGGGGTCAAGGGTGAGCGGGCGCCGGGCGGAATGCCGTGCCCCGCGGCGGCGGGCGACGTGGTGTGAGCGGTTTAATGCGTGTGCACATACCGGCTGGTCCGTCTGTACGGAGCCGCGTGGGCCCGGACGGTCCTAGACGGTCGCCCGTACGACCCGGCTCCGTACGACCCGGCTCCGTACGACCCGCCGCCGGATGCCCCGGCGGCGTCGAAGACCCTCTCCCGCCCGGCCCGCCGTGGGCCGGGCGGCTACAGGTGGCCCATCGGCTCGGGGTCGGCCCGTACCGGGGTGCCCCACACGCGGACGACCTCGTAGTCGGTGAACTCGTGGACGAGGCGGTACGCCCGCGCCGCGCGGGGCGCGCGCAACTGGGCGGCGATGTACAGCTCGGCCTCGCGGCGGTCCCGGCGGGGGGTGCCGCAAAGCTGCCACTCGCGGCCGTTCCACAGCTCCGGGAGCCAGCGCTGCTGGGGCTGCGGGCGGTCCGCGCGGACGCCGTACCGGGACGGGGCGGGCTCCGCGGGCCGGGCCTGCGGGCCGCCCCCGCCGTACTCGGCGCGGCGGGCGGCCCGGCGGCGCGTCTCGCACAGCAGGCACAGGTCGGGCGCGGAGGCGTCCACCGGCCCGTTCGGGTGCTCGGGGCAGCGGGTGGTGGGGGCGCCGCCCGAGACGCCCTCCTCCAGCAGGTCCAGCGCCCGCCGCAGGTCGGCCTTGATCTCGTGCAGCTTGGCGTCGGGCGTGTCGGCGGTCAGCGCCTCGCCGTGCTCCCCGAGGAGACGGAGGGCACGGCCTAGGGCGGTGAGCTGGGCGTGGTTCATGGCGGGTCGGTCGTGTCCTCGGGCCGGCGGTCGTCTGCGGGGCGGTGGCACACGGCGTCCGGTGTGCCGGACACCAGACTCCGTGTGCCGGGCGCGTTTGTCGATCCGCGACGCCGGGACGGGGGACACGCCTTCGCGGGCGACCGCCCGGGCGGGGTCACTCCGGGCGGCGGGCCAGGGCCTTGCGCAGATGGCCGTCCGTCTCCTCCAGCAGACGGGCCGCCGTGGGGGCGTCCACCTCGGCGAGGAGGGTGAGGATCGCGTTCTTCACCTCGCCGCCGGTGGCCGTCAGGGCCGCCTCGATCTCCTCCTCGGGGGCGCCCGTCGCCAGGGCGACGATGCGGCGCGAGCGGGCGCGCAGCTTCTCGTTGGAGGCGCGGACGTCGACCATCAGGTTCCCGAACGTCTTGCCCAGCCGGATCATCGTGATCGTCGAGATCATGTTGAGGACCAGCTTCTGCGCCGTACCGGCCTTCAGGCGGGTGGAGCCCGTGACCAGCTCGGGACCGACGACGATCTCGATGCCGTGCTCGGCGGCGGCGGCCAGCGCGCTGCCCGGGTTGCAGGCCAGGCCGACGGTCAGGGCGCCCAGCGCGCGGGCGTGCTCGACGGCGCCGACCGCGTACGGGGTGCGGCCCGACGCGGAGATGCCGATCACCGCGTCGGCGGCGCCCACCCCGACGGCGTCGAGGTCGGCGCGCGCGAACTCGCGGGAGTCCTCCGCCCCCTCCACGGACGTCACCATGGCCGAGGGGCCGCCCGCGATCAGGCCCACGACCCGCGAGGGGTCGGTGTTGAACGTGGGCGGGCACTCGGAGGCGTCCAGCACGCCCAGCCGGCCCGCCGTGCCCGCGCCCGCGTAGATCAGCCGGCCCCCGGCCGCCATGCGCTCGGCCACGGCGTCGATCGCGGCGGCGATCTGCGGCAGCCGGTCGGCGACGGCGGCGGGCACGGAGGTGTCCTCGCCGTTCATCAGGCGCGCGATGTCCAGGGTGGGCAGTTGGTCGATGCCGGCGAGCTCCGGGCGGAACGCCTCGGTCGGCAGCGTCTCCAACTGTGCTCTGAGGTCGTGGTGGTCGGACGTGGAGGAGGTCATGAAAGCGGCGGCTCTCTCGTGTCTCTCGTGGGTGCGGCGGGTGAGGGTGCGGAGACGAGCGGGGCGGTGCTGGCCGGGCGGGGGCGGGGCCGGTGGAGCGAGCGGGGGGAGGGGGCCCGGGGGAGGAGGACGTGCGGCCGGGCGGGGCCCGGGGAGGGGCCGTCCGGCGCGGGGCGGCGCCTCAGCGCCGGTCGCCGCCGCGCGGGCGGTGACGGTGGGCCAGCGCCTCGTACGACGCCGACAGCGCGGGGGCCGCCGTCTCGTAGGTCCGCTGCGCCACCCCGACGAACAGACAGTCCACCACGAGGAGCTGGCTGGTGCGCGACGACATGGCCGCGGGGCGCAGCTCGCTCTCCCGCGCCGTGGACGTGGTCAGGACGTGGTCGGCGTACTGGGTGGCGGCGCTGTCGGGGCGGCCGGTGATCGCGATCGTGGTCGCGCCGTGCTCGAAGGCCACGCGCAGCGGCTCTATGACGTCACCCGTCGAACCGGAGTGCGTGATCGCGATGGCCACGTCGCCGGAGCGCAACTGCACCGCGTTGGTCACGGCGAGGTGCGGGTCGCTGTGCGCGTGCGCGAGCAGGCCGATCCGCAGCAGCTTCTGGGTGAGGTCCTGGGCCACCAGGCCCGAGGCGCCCACGCCGTACACGTCGGTGCGGCGGGCCCCGGCCAGGGCGGCGACGGCCGCGCCGAGCTGCACGGTGTCCAGGCCGGCCGCCGTGTCGGCGAGGGTCTGCTGCTCGTCGTAGGCGAGTTTGGCGACGACGTCGGCGATCGGGTCGTCCACCGCGATGTCCGTGGTGATCGCGGGCGCCCGGCCGGACTGCTGCTGCGCCGCCAGCCCGGCGAGGGCGAGGCGCAGGTCGCGGTAGCCGGGATAGCCCAGCAGGCGGGCCGTGCGGACGACCGTGGCCTCGCTGGTGCCGGTGAGTTCGGCGAGGCCGGTGACCGTGAGCGCGGCGCAGCCGGCCGGGTCGCCCGCGACGGCCTCGGCGACACGCTGCATGGAGCGGGTCATCGACGGCGCCAGCGTGCGGACCTTGGCGGCGAGGGCGGCGGGAGCGGGCGGGTTGGCGCCGGAACCACCGGGGCCGCCGCGCTCCGTGGCGAAAATTTCCTTCACATGCTGGGTCACATCTGAAAGATATTTTCGGTTCGGCGGTGCGGTCAAGAGTGCGCACAATGGGTGCTATGAACCCCACCGGCAACCCCCTCACCCCCTCGGAGCAGGCGTTGCACACCGCCCGCGCCCTGGTGCTCGCCGATCTGGTCGCGCGGAAGGTCGCCGAGGCGGACGTGGTCTCGCTGGTCGAGGAGTCGGTCACGCAGCGGCGCTGGTGGGTCGGGCAGTGGCCGGAGGGCGCGGCGTACCTGGCCGGTCTGGTCGCGCAGGACGTGCAGGACGCGCTCCTCGACCGGTACGGCCGCTGGCCGCTGTGCCCGGTGTGCGTCTCGGGCGACCCGCACGCGCTGGAGGTGGAACCGGAACTCGGCCCCGATCCGCACTGGGTGTGCCACCAGGCCGGCGTGAAGGTCGCCGCGGTGGGAGCGCTCGGCACGGCGGTGGGCGGGGCGCCGTCCTCGTGACGGTCTACATCGACCCGCCCACCTGGCCCGGACACGGCCGGATGTGGTCCCACCTGATCAGCGACGTGTCGTTCGAGGAACTGCACGCCTTCGCCGACCGCCTCGGCGTCCCGCGCCGCGCCTTCGAGCGGGACCACTACGACATCCCCTCGCACCGGTACGCGGACGCGGTGGCCGCCGGCGCGGTCGAGGTCGGCAGCCGCGACGTGGTGCGGCTGCTGACGGCGGCGAGGCTGCGCAGGCCGAAGGGCCGGGACGCCTAGGCCGGATGGTCCGGGGCTCCGCGGGCCGGGCCGCGGCGCCGGGTGCGGTGCGTCGCCGGGCGGAGCACGGCCCGGGCACCGGGCGTCCTCGGGGGTGGCGACGCCGCCGCCGGGTGCCGTGGCCGTCGTCGCGGGCCCGCGACGATCCGGACGGCGGGCCTAACCCTCCCCGGGAGCGCGCAGCTCGTACGCGTGATTCCCGTCCTGGTCCCCCTCCGGCACGCGCCGGAAGCCGGAGCGTTCCAGTACCCGCTGGGAAGCCGGGTTGGCCACCTCGACCTGGGCGGCGACCACCCGCACGCCGTCCTGGGCGAGGGCCCACGCCGTCAGCGTGCGCACCGCCTCCGTCATGTAGCCGTGGCCGCGGGCGGGCGCCACCAGGTCGTAGCCGATCTCGACGCGGCCCGAGGCGTCCGGCACGCCGTGGAAGCCGAGGCCGCCGAGCGCCGCGTCGTCCTCGTGGCGGACGAGCGCGAACATGCCCCACTCCGGGCGGTGCGTGCCCTCCTCGTACTGCTTGCCCACCACCATCTCGGCGCCGACGCGGGTGCCCTCGGCCGGGCCCTCGCCGAGCCAGTCGAAGCCGCCGTCGCCGCCGACGGCGAGATCGGCGGCCGAGGCGGGCGTGATGCCCTCCAGGGCGAGCCGGTCGGCGGGCAGGACGAGGTTGTTGGACCAGCGCCACGCGGTGACGGGCTCCCGGCCGGGCAGGCCGTCGCGGCCGGTCGCCCACAGCAGGGTCCGCCAGGGGTCGGCGTCCGGCCGCACGTGCGGGAAGATCCGCTCCAGGACGAACCGGCTCGGTCCGGCGGGCGGTTCGTACGCGAGTCCCAGCCCGAGCGCCACGTCGTGCGTGTGCAGCAGGACCTCAGCGACGCCCATCGCGGCGAAGCCCTCGCGGTTCGCGCTGCGGAAGGGGTACGGGTGGAAGGCGCGGGCGGAGCGCGGCGCGGTGCGCACGGCGGCGGCGAGCAGGGCGCCCGTCGCCTCGACGACGCCCAGCAGGCCCGTGTTGTCGGTGCCCTCGTCCGGGGTGAGGGCGAAGGGCACGTACGCGCTCTGCGCCCGGCCCGCGAGGTTCGCCGCGTACGCGAGGAGGCAGTCGGCCACGTGGACGACCGTCGCGTGGCAGTCCCACTCCAGTCCCGCGGCCCGTACCGCCGTCCAGTCCCGGTCCGCCGCCGTCCGCAGCAGCCGCACGCTGCTCGCGACGGCCTCTTCCACCTGGTCCCCGCCCATGTTTCGCATCCGGGCAGGTTACGGGGCCGGTTCGGAGCGGAGCGACAGAGTTTCCAGCTCGGCGGTGAGGTTGTGGCGCGCGGTCGCCTCCCACCGCTCCCTGCCGTACGGGGTGCGGAACAGCCGGGGCAGGGCGAGGAGGTGGCGCAGGACGGCGGAACGGCCCTCGCGGAAGGCGTCGTCCGGCACGAAGTGGTACTCCTCGCGGACGGCGGCCGTGTAGGCGGCGTACGCGGAGGGCGGCGAGCCGAGGACCGCGAGGTCGGCGTCGCACAGCACCTGCCCGTCGCGGTCGCCGTCCGCCGGGTCGTGACCGGTGGTCAGCCGTACCAGCCGGGCCACCTCGGCGGTCTTGGCGGCGGGCACCCCGGCCTCGGCCAGCGCGCGTTCGGCGAGCCGGGCGGAGCGCTCCTCGTTCTCGGACCGGTCGGGCAGGTAGACGGCGTCGTGGAACCACGCGGCGAGCCGGACGGCGTCCGGGTCGTCGGCGTACGGCTCCAGGGTGTCCACGTGGTCGAGGACGGCGGCGAGGTGGGTGAGGGTGTGGTAGCGGCGCTGCGGCTCCTGCCAGCGGGCGAGGAGGTTGCCGGCGTAGGGCGCCGGGTCGGGGTACGGCGCGGGGCCGAGCCGGTCGCCGGGCCCGCGTGCCCCTTCCAGGGCGCGGACGAAACGGGCGCGGAGGGCGTCGAGGTCGGGCATGGGGCCATTGTTCACCGGGTGCGTGCGTGCCCGGTGCCGGACGTCGGCACGGCGGTCGTGGTGCCGACGCGCCGGACGGGCCGGCCGCGTGCGCGGCCGGCCCGTTGCGCGGGACGTGCCTCAGCACATCGTCGGGCGCATCACCTCGTACGCGCTGGCCCAGTTGGCGCAGCCGGCGGGGGAGTGCCCGTACCAGTTGTGGCCGAACTCGTGCGCGGCGAGCAGCGCGAAGTCGCTCACCAGGGTGGACAGCATGATTCTGTCGCCCGCTCCCCAGTTGCAGCCGACGACGAGGCCGGAGCCGCAGCCCTGGACGTAGCCGCCGGTGCACTCCACCGGGGTGCCGCTGGACGACGTCTCGACGGCGCCGCCCCAGAAGTTGGCGCCCTGGCGGATCTGGCTCGCCCGGCCGCTGCAGGAGGACGTGATGTAGTAGTTCCAGGCCGTCGCCCGGACCCCGCCGTCCTTGGGGGCGCGCGGGAGTTCCTTGGCGCTCGGGTCGTCGCCGGTCCGGAAGCCGCCGGCGGGCGTGCCGACCGGGGCGCTCTGGGTGGTGGTGGCGCGGACGTCACTGTTGTCGGAGGCGGTGGCCGAGGTCACCGGGACCGCGAGGACCAGGGCCGTGGCCAGTGCGGCCCCTGCCACCCGACGTATTAGCGTGAACATGACAAATCCTCCTCGTGGGGGGAGGCGGCGTGGAGCCGCCTCGGAACGACCTGCCGCGGGGCGCCACCGCGATGCCTGGTGCTCGGCGTGATCCCGGGGTGCCGACGGTCCCGAACGTCGTCGGGGCACGTCCGCGTGCCGGTTTCACGCCATGTGCGCGTACACGGGAAGCGCCGCGTGGGGCCGGCGAATCCCGCCATTGCGAAAAGAAGTCGCACCGGGAGGGCCGTGGTGGCCCCGGTGCGGGAACGTGAACCATTCTGGCGGCAACCCCACGTGCGTCAATGGGCGCTTTCGGACGCGGAGGTTGCAATTCCGGTCGCGCGTGGCCGAAAAAGGTGCGCCGGAGCGGTGGGCGGGGGTGCGAGCGGCCCGGTGGCGGCGGGGTCCGGGCCGGGTCCGGGTGCCGGACGTCTTCGGCCGGTGCGGCGGATGTCCGGAGCGGGGCGGCGTACCCTGGGATTGGACTAGACCTCTAGTTCGTCGCTCGCACCGGCCGTCCAACCGAATGGGGTTCCATGAGCAAGCGTGCACTCCTGGAGGTGATCGCCCTCGACGCCGAGGACGCCGTCGCCGCCCGGGCCGGAGGCGCGGACCGCCTCGAACTGGTCACCGACATGGCGGCCGACGGGCTGACCCCGCCGGCCCGCACCGTCGCCGCCGTCCGGGACGCCGTGGACATCCCGCTGAGGGTGATGCTGCGGCCGGCCGACGGCTTCGCCGCCGGGGACGTCGAACGGCTCGTGGCGGTGGCCGGGGAGCTGCGGGAGGCGGGCGCGCGGGAGTTCGTCCTCGGGTTCCTGCACGCCGGAGGCGACGTGGACCTGCCGGCCGTGGAGCGGATCGCCGGGGCGCTGGACGGCTGCCGGTGGACCTTCCACCGGGCCGTCGACCGGGCCGCCGACCGCGACGCGCTGCGCAAACAGCTCGCCGACCTGCCCGGCCTCGACACGTACCTGACGGCCGGTTCCCCGTCCGGAGTCGACGACGGCCTCCCCACGCTGCTCGCCGAGGCGGCGCGGCGCGGGGAGCCGGGGTACGAGCAGCAGCTCCTGGTGGGCGGCGGGCTGCGGCTCGACCACGTCCCGCGGCTGCGGGCCGCGGGCGTCGACGGCTTCCACATCGGCGGGGCGGCCCGGCCGCGGGGATGGGGCGGGCCGGTGTCGGCGGCGGCCGTCGCCCGGTGGCGGCGGGTGCTGGACGGGGCCTGACGGCCCCGGGCCCCGTCAGCCCAACTGGGGCGGCAGGGGCGCGCCGTGCGTGACGATCAGGCCCGAGACCGCCCGGGTCAGCGTCACGTACAGGCGGCGCAGGCCCGTCGGCTCGTCCGGCTCGCCCATGACCACGGCACCCGGCTCGTCCAGGACCACGTAGTCGTACTCCAGGCCCTTCGCGAGGGACGCCGGGACCAGGGTGAGGCGGACGTCCGGGGTGGTCTCCTCGCCCGGGTCCAGATGCGGCAGGCCCGCCGCCGCCAGGGCCTCGGCGAGAGCCGGGACGCGGGCGTCGGCGGCGATCAGGGCCGTCGAGCCCTCGTGGCGCAGCAGTTCCTCGCAGGCGGCGACGGTCCCGGCCACCGGGTCCGTCACCGGGCGGATCTCGAAGAAGCCCGGGTTCTCGCGGATCGACGCGACCGGGGCCAGACCGGGCGCGATGTGCGGCAGCAGCCGGGAGGCGTACGCGATGACGTCCGTCGGGACGCGGAAACCCGCCGTCAGCTCCTCGACCACCGCGTCGCCCTTGCCGAGGTGCGCGAGGGCCTCCTGCCAGGTCCGGGTGGCCCAGGGCGTGGTGCCCTGCGCGAGGTCGCCGAGGACGGTCGCCGAGCCGGTGGTGCAGCGCCGGCCCACCGCCCGGTACTGCATGGGGGACAGGTCCTGCGCCTCGTCCAGCACGACGTGCCCGAGGGAGTGCGTGCGCTGGATCAGGTCGGTCGCCTCGTCGATCAGGACCGCGTCGGCCGGTGACCACTTCGCCGACTTCACCGACCGCACCGGCTTCGCCCACAGGATCGTCTTCTGCTCCTCGGCGGTGAGCAGGCCGTCCGCGTGCCCGGCGAGGAAGTCCGCGTCCGTCAGCAGCCGCAGCACCAGCTTCGCCGGGTCGACGGCGGGCCAGGCCGCCTTCACGGCCGCCTTCACGGCCGCGTTGCGGGCCACCGCGTCCTGCACCCGGTCGTCCGGCGCCTCACCGGACCGCTCCATCTTCACCAGCACGGCGTGTGCGATGCGCTGCGGGAGGGCGTCGCGGGCGGCGCCGTACCGCATGTCCCGGTCCAGCAACTGGCGCACCAGGTCCTGGAGTTCGTACGCGGGCACGCGCCAGCGGCGGGAGCCGCGCACCACGACCACCGGCTCCTGCGGCAGCGTCACCTGCGCGTACAGGGCGCGGCGCAGCACCTCGGCCATCCGCGCGTCGCCCTTGATCACGGCGGCGGCCGCCTCGTCCGAGCCGCGCACCTCCACATGGGCCACCAGGTCGTCGACGGTCGCCTGCCGCACCGTCAGCTCGCCCAGCGCCGGCAGCACCTGCTCGATGTAGTGCAGGAAGGACGCGTTGGGGCCGATGACGAGGGTGCCGGTGCGGGCGAGGCGCTCGCGGTGCGCGTACAGCAGGTAGGCGACGCGGTGCAGGCCGACGGCCGTCTTCCCGGTGCCGGGGCCGCCCTGCACGCACACCGTGCCGGACAGTCCGGAGCGGACGATCTCGTCCTGCTCGGGCTGGATCGTCGCCACGATGTCCCGCATCGGACCGACACGCGGCCGTTCGATCTCCTGCTGGAGCAGCCTGCTCGCGGTGGCGGCCTCGGCCGGGTCCGACAGGTGCTCGTCCTCGTACGCGGTGAGGCCGCCGCCCGTGTAGCCGAAGCGGCGGCGCAGCCCGACGTCCATCGGGTCCTTCTTCGACGCCCGGTAGAACGGCTGGGACACCGGCGCGCGCCAATCGATGACCATGGGGTCGCCGTCGGCGTCGTGCACGTGCCGCCGCCCGATGTAGAACCGTTCCCCTTCCGCGCCCTCGGCCCGATCGGCGCCGGGCGCGTGCAGGTAGTCGAGGCGGCCGAAGAACAGCGGGGTGTCGCTGAGGTCGGCCAGCGCCTTGATGCGGTCCGCGATCTGGCGCTGGAGGATCTGCGCGTTCACCCAGTTCGCGGTGACGTCGCGGATGTCGAGCGACTCGACGTCCGCGCGCATGGCGCGCAGGGCGGCGCGGGACGCGGCGAGGTGCGCGCGCTCGCGGGACAGGGGGTCGTCGTCGACGGGCGTGGACAAGGGGGTGCCTCCGGGGACCTGCGGTTCGAATGCGTCGTCGCGGTGGACCGCCGTGCCGCGGTACGGCGGCGTGCGGTGCGGCACAGCCGGGACGGTGCCGGCCGGTTTCCGTCCGGTCGGCGGCGCTCCCTGGGAGGAGGCGGGCAAGAGCGGGGAGTATAGGCGAGCTGAGGGCTTGATCGCTCGCCATTTTCACGGGGAAGCGGCGGGGCGCTCGTGTGACGTCTGAGGTGAGGGAGGCGCTCGGGCCACCGCCCTGGCGGGCTTGCCGGGTGTACGGCGTCCCCAGCGGTACGCCTCCGTCGTGGGCCACGGGGCAGAGTGGGCACCATGGCCACGACCGGTCCGGTGACCAGCCCCAGAAGAGAGCTGGTCACCGGACGCGCGCATGGCACCCGGGACGTTGGTTCCGTGTTGGCGAGGGTCGCTTGTGGGCGTAGCGCTTCAGGAAGTGTGGTCCGACGCCGTACAGGACGCGCGTGACGCGAATGGTGCCGCACCCTTCACACAGGCCGCCGGTAATCCGCGGTGGCCCGGGCGGGTGCCCTGTCCGTCACCGGGCCTGCATGATCACCGGGCCGTCTCGGTGGTGGTGTCGGAGATGTGCGCCCAGACGAGTTTGCCGGGGCCCTTCCGGCGGCTGACGCCCCAATTCCCGCCGGTGAGGGAGTCCACGAGGAGGAGGCCTCTGCCGGAATCGCTGTCGGACGATGGTTCCTTGCACTGTGGCCTGACTTCGTCGGCGTCGTGGACCTCCATGCGCAGTGTGTCGTGCGGCAAAAGCTCGTACCGGGTTTCGATGAGACGGTCGTCGCCTTTGCAGGCATGGCGCTGCGCATTGGTGGCCAGCTCGGACAGGACGAGTCCGGCGGTGTCGGCCAGTGTGCTCAGGCCCCACTGTCCGAGGTGGCGTCGCAAGGCGCGCCGTGCGGCACCGACAGACTCCGGACGGGCGGGCCAGCGGTAGGCCGCAACGCTGGGCCCGTCGCAGATCGCCGAAGGCGGTGAGCAGTTGGACGGCTCCTTTGTGCGGTGTGTGGCGATCTCCCGTACCAGAGCGGCGTCCGCTCCGGCGGACCGCTCGTCGTAGTCCGGCGCCGACAGCCGCTCCCGCAGGCTCCTGGCTACCCGTACCGCGTCGCGCAGTGCGTGGCACAGATGAGGGACCATGCTTGTCAGATCAGTGTCGGAAGACCGGGCTGTCCAGGCCGAGTCAGCGCTTTGCAGCATCTGTTCGGCCATGTCGAGTTGCACGGACTCAAGGCCGTCTGCCAGGCGGGAGACGAACGAGTTGTCGCCGTCGGCGCTGAGGAAAGCGGGTTGACCGGCCTCACCGGTCCAGGGAAGCAATCGCTTCACGGCGCCACCCCGGGCGTTCCGTGCTGCTGGATACTGGTCATGGCTGCTCGCTTCGTTCGAGTGGTCCACGCCCCGGGCCGTGTCAGCGGCGCCGGGGTCTGTTGGTGGTCACGGCGCGGATGCCGTGCCGTCTCAAGAGCTTCAGGCGGACCGGGCACCGTGGGGAACACTGAACGGGCAACCCCGCAAGGCCTTTTGGGGTACCCCATTCCCGCCAGTTCGGGGAACCTCGTTGAGCAGTCCGGGTCTACCCTGGGAAGGATTACTGCCGTCCCTGCAAGGTGACACATGGACGAACGTGAAACCCGGCGCTCGGGCTACTCTCTGACGATTCCCGAGGCGTTGTTACAGAGCGAAGCCATGCAGCGTGCTTGTGCCGAACGAGAATTCCGGGAAATCTTCCGGCTCGTCAACAGGCGTACAGGATCAAGCCACGCAGTGATGGCAGCCGCAATCGGGAAGATGACCAGTACCCGAGTGAGCGACATCATCCGAGGTGTCCGAGGTATCCGAGGGCAACAGGTCATTGAGCGTGTTGCCGATGGCTTCGGAATCCCCGGGGACATGCTGGGCGTGCCTCCTCGCCCATGGGAGGGTTCCCCGGCAAAGGATGACATCTCGGATAATCGCACTCGCTCGGATTCCGACCGAGAGGTGCCCGGCTCGGCGAGTGGGTTTCCCCAGGAAGCCGTTGCTTCGATCCCTCCGGATGCACTCTTGATCTCGGTGTGGATCGAGGGAAGAAGGCGGATTGTGCCGGTGAATCGACGGGATCTCATGTCGGCCATAGCAGGCGTGGCTCTGTCGCCGGGAAGCGCCGCTGAATTTCCTGCACCAGTCGATACGCGGGAAATCGCATCGCGGCAAGCGTTGTCCGGCGCGCACCTGGAGTCTGTGACAGAACACCTCAAAGAAATGTGGCATTCACTAGTCAGGGCCGACAACCTTTTCGGTTCCAGACATGCCCTGCCTTCGGTGCGTCAGCAGCTTTCCATCCTCGAATCTCTTCTTCAGCACAGCAGGGGTGCGCAGCGCATCGAACTCCTCAGGCTTGCTGCCCAGTATGCCGAGTCTGCAGCGTGGCTCCATGAGGACTCGGCGGACATGCCGAACGCGTCGACGTGGACCAGTCAAGCGATGGAATGGGCGACTGAATCGGGTGACCAGACCATGGTTACCTGGACCCTCTTCCGAAAGAGTCAGCAGGCGGCGACGAAGAAGAACGCGGCTCAAACCATTGGCCTTGCTCAAGCCGTTCAGCGGAACGAGAAGGTGCTCACATCGCCCATGAAGGCATCGGCTATGCAACAAGAAGCACATGGTTATGCCTTGGATGGTGACGAACGTGCTTGCCATCGTCGACTGGACGATGCTCACGAGTTTGCTGCGTCGCCGAAAACAAGGGGTGACGCACGTTCGGGACATGGTGATTTTTGTACATCAAGTTACATTGAAATCCAACGCGCGAACTGCTGGCTCAGCCTTGGGCGTCCGGATCTTGCGGTGCCGGTTTTTGAGCGCGCTCTGAAAGAGTTGCCAGATACCTATCAGCGCGACAGGGGATTTACGCAAGCGCGGCTGGCGATGGCATACGCGGGTGTTCAAAGGTACGACGAATCGGCTGCGCAGGCCACTTCCGCATTTGCTGTCGCGCGGAGTTCGGGGTCCATGCGGACCATGCGCGAGGTTGCACTCGCAGTCGATACGCTTGGCATGGTTCGTAACTCCCCAGCAGTATCCACATTGTTCGATGCCATCAGGGAAGAGTCGGAGTTCTGACATGGCAAGCGCGCATGAATGGTCGGCCATGCGGTGGGCGATCGCGATCTCCGCTCAAGGGCTGGGGTCCACCAGTCCGAATCCTCCTGTCGGGTGCGTCGTTCTCGACAGCCGGGGGCGGGCGGTCGGTGAGGGGCACCACGTACGGAAGGGTGAGCCGCACGCCGAGGCGAACGCGCTCGCCGCCGCCGGAGGGCGCGCGGAGGGCGGAACGGCCGTGGTCACCCTGGAGCCGTGCAACCACGCCGGGCGCACCCCGCCCTGCCGGGAGGCGCTCATCCGCGCCCGGGTGGCCCGGGTGGTCATCGCCGTGATGGACCCGACGTCCCGGGGAGAGGGCGGCGCGGCCCTGCTCAGGCAGGCGGGGATCGACGTCGAAGTTGGTGTCCTCCAGGAGGAGGCGCTCGTCGTGCTCGGGCCCTGGCTGACCTCCCTGCGGGCGGGTCGCCCGTTCGTGACGTGGGTGTACGAGGCCGGGCCGGACGGGGCGCCGATCGGACGCGGCGCGTGCCGTGCCCTGCGGGGTGAGGTCGCGGCCGTCCGCGCCGCGCACGACCTGGTCGTCACGTGGGACGGTCGTCTCGAAGAAGGGCGGCCGGGAAGTCACGGACGGGACGTCTTCGCCGTACCGGACAGCGGCATCTTCCGTGAGCCGCCCGGGGTGGCACGGTCCCTTCTGGCGGCCGGCGCGCGGTCTGTTCTCGTCGAGGGACACGCGGGTGAGGCGGCGTCGCTGCTGGGCGTCTGTCCTGCGGACCGCGTGATCGTCTACGTGCCGGGTACGCCGGAATCCTGGGCCCCGGCCGCCGGTCGCGGCGCCGCCCTTCCCGACGGCTACCGCCTGACCGGTGCCCGGCGTGAGGGCGAATTCGTCCGGCTGGCCGGGAGGCGGGTGTGACCGCCGGGGCCGGACGCCGCCCGTCCCCAAGCTCCTCCTACCCTTCGCTCTCCTGGGCCTCTCCGTCATTCAAGGTCTCAGGCAGCGCGGGCCGCTGTTTGTCCTCGATCGGAGCCTCCGCGTTCCCGGCGGCCTCGATCGCGACGCCCGCGTTCAAATTCCGCATCCTGTCCAGCAGCCCCTCCAGCCGGGCAATCGGCTGGGTTTCCAGGAAGGCCGAGAGGTCGCCTCCGCCGATGAACTGAGGCACAGGTGCCTTAGTAATCTCCTGGAGCATTTTGATCACCATGACGTTATCCCGGCCGAGCAGGTCGATGTGAGCCTTGAGTTCCTGGGAGATCCGACGGTTCTCGGCACGCTCACGGAGGCTGTCAATGGCGTCCTCGCGCTCGGCGTTGTCCCGCAGCAGGTCGAGTTCCTTGCTGCGGACTCGCTCATTGGCTGCCCTCTTCAGAACCTCGTTGAGCGCCGGATCCTCCGACCGGAATTCGGTAAGCGTGGTGTCGAGCGCTTTCACACCCCATTCTTCCAGCTTTTGGCTCACTCGCGATGCGAGAGTGGTGCGAAAGTCAGCGTATCCGCTGATAAATTCTTCGACGGTCTCCTCGGCGGCGATTTGACTGAAGTACGTTTCGACGGCGGCCCCCAGGACTCGTTCCACGAATCGCTGGACAGGGAGTCGGTTCTGGTCCAGTCCGCCGAGGCCTGTTGTCTGACTGTCTCCGAACTTGCTGACCAGCGAGGCGGCTGCCGTTGCCGGAATTTGCAGAGTCTGGCTCATGTCCACGAGTAGGCGGTAGCCCTCGACGGTGGCAACGATCTGCTCCAGATGAGCGTCGTAGTTGGAGATCTCCTCCGCCTTGGTCTTGTGTTTCCATTCCAAGAAGAGGATGCGAGTCGGGACCAGGACGACACGGACAAAATAGGGATTAAGGGAACAGATCGTTCCCTCGCGTAGGGTCTCCTCCTGCACGCCGCGGTATCCGCCGTTCTGGAGGAACACCCATGGCAGCCGGAACCCCTGGTGGCCGTGGATACGGGGGCCCAGTCGGCCGGACTCTTCCGGTTCTCGGCCTTCAAGAGTGATCACCACTCCAACGCAGCCGATTGGAA
>DASTDN010000386.1:0-4531 GCA_035710365.1 Streptomyces sp.
CGAAAGGGATGAAGCCTCCCTCTACGGGGCTATCCCGACCCTGGGAATCGTCGGGGTACGTCCCTGAAGGGATTCCTGGGCACGCCCCTGAGAGGACTCCTCCCGCCGGACCGGACCGGCGCCGTACCGCCCGTCCCTGCGGCGCACCCACACCCGCCCGGCGGGCACCACCGCCAGATGCGCCAGCGCCACCCCCGTGGTGTTCAGCAGCAGCGCGTCCACGTCCACGACCTGCCCCGGCACGCCCGTCTGCGCGAGCTCTATGGCCAGCGACAGCAGCGCCCCCGCGGCGACCGTGCGCGCCAGCGACGCCAGCGGCGACACGACGAGCCTGCCGTTCGCCATCGGCAGCAGGACCCCCAGCGGGGCCAGCAGCACCAGCCCCTCACCGATCCGGGGAGCCGCCTGCGACCAGCCCAGCGCCAGATCCGCGCGAATCCCCGCGAAGGGCCGCAGATTGGCGGGCATCACCCACGGAACGTCCAGGGGCCGCAGCGCGAACCAGGCGACGAACACGAGATGGGCGGCGAGGAGAACACTTCCCGTCGCGCGGATACGGATCGCGGCGCTGCCGCCGTCGGAGCCTTGACGCTGCACGACCCCCTAGACGCGGCATCCCGCCGCGGCGGTTCCGGCATCCCGACCGGTACGGACGTGAGTCCTGCGCCACACCCGCCACCCGGGGCACTCCCGCCGGGCCGCCGGTCAGTCCTCGACGACCTCGCCCGACGGCGGCTCCGCCGTGCCCGGCCGCACCCGCACCTCGGTCGTGCACGCGTACCGCCGGGGCCGGTCGGCGCCGGGGCCGCCCAGGACCACCGAACCGTCGCCCTCGGCCGCGGCCGAGTCGGAGAAGGTGCAGACAAGCTGGGCGAGGGCGTACGACGTCAGGTCGCCCGGCGCGGCGCTGATCCGCAGCGCGTCCTCGGGGTCCCCGGCCCGCGGCCCGCCCACCCGCAGGCCGTCCCGCACGTCCGAGGTGTACCCGGCCTCCTTCTCGGCGGGCGACGGCGGCGCCGCCAGCTCGTCGAGCAGCCCCTGCGCCACCAGCACCCGCCGTTCGGAGTCCGCCGCGCCCTCCCGCACCCGCACGGTCCGGTCCACGGTCACCAGCGACGAGCCGCACAGCAGGAACACCTGCACCGCCATGCCGTGGTCGGCCGGCACCGCACCCTCCGGCTCGGCCGGGGAACAGCGCGCCTGCGACGGCGCCGGACCGAAGTCCGTCGGCACCTCCGTGGCCCGGATGCCGCACCCGGCGAGCACCCCGGCGAGGACCCCGGCGAGCGGGGGCAGCGCGAGCAGCCGGCGTACGTTCATGGGGCCTCTCCCTCAGCGCCCTCGTCCTTGCCCCCGCCGTCCGTGCCGGTCCCGCCGGCCGGTGCCGGCGGTCCGCTCCCGCCGGGGCCGTCGGCGCCCGGCCGGCCGCTGTGCCGGGGCAGCAGCAGCGTGAACACCGCACCGCCCTCGGGGGAGTTCCCGGCGGTGATCTCGCCGCCGTGGATGTGCGCGTTCTCCCGGGCGATGGACAGGCCCAGGCCACTGCCCTCGGACCGCGGCCGGGACGCGCTCGCCTTGTAGAACCGGTCGAAGACGTGCGGCAGGACGTCCTCCGGAATGCCCGGCCCGTGGTCCCGTACGGCGATCACCACCGCGTCCTCCGTCTCCCGCACCGACACCCGCACCGGGGAGCCGCCGTGCTTGAGGGCGTTGCCGACGAGGTTCGCGAGGATCACGTCCAGCCGGCGCGGGTCCAGCGGGGCCACGATGCCGCGCGCGGCGTCCAGCTCCACCGCGTCGAGCCAGGCCCGCGCGTCGATGCAGGCCGTGATCTGGTCGGCGACGTCCACGTCGTCCAGGACCAGCCGGGCCGTACCCGCGTCGAAGCGGGTGACCTCCATCAGGTTCTCCACGAGGTCGTTCAGCCGCCGCGTCTCGCTGACCACCAGCCGCACCGCGGGCTCGATCATCGGGTCCACGCTGCCGCTCTCGGAGTCCAGCTCCTCCTCCAGCACCTCGGTCACCGCGGTGATCGCGGTCAGCGGCGTACGCAGCTCGTGCGACATGTCCGCCACGAACCGCCGGGACGCCGCCTCCCGCCCCGCCATGTCCTCGACCCGCTTCTCCAGGGCCTCCGCCGCGCTGTTGAACGTCCGGGACAGATCGGCCAGCTCGTCGGTGCCCGACACCCTCAGCCGGGTGTCCAGCTTGCCCTCCCCGAGCCGCCGTGCCGCCACCCCGAGCCGGTGCACCGGCTTCAGCACCGTCGTGGCGAGCGCCTGCGCGAGCAGCGCCGAGCCGATCAGCGCCAGCCCCGTGGCGATCCCCAGTGACCAGGCCAGCGAGTTCAGGTCCTTCGCCTCCGGTTCGAGGGACTTGACCATGTAGCCGGTCGCGTCCCCGCCCGTCACCCGGGCCCCGGCCACCAGATAGGGGGTGTCGCCCTCGACGACCCGCTGCCAGAACAGGTGGTACGTGTCCTTGTCGGTCGGCGTGACCCGCCGCTTCTCGTTCACCGCCGCGCGCAGCGACTCGGGCACGTCCTGCAGCGAGAAGCCGCTCAGCCCGCCCGAACTGCCGTACACCGTCCGCCCGTCGGCGTCCCGCGCCACCAGCAGCACGCTGAACCGCTCGCTGCTGTTCGCCATCTGTCCCGCGGTGTGCTGCAGTTCGTCCTGCGTCGGACGCTCCGGCAGCACCCCCGCCCGGTTCTGCATCTCCTGCTGGAAGTCGCGCAGCACCGCGTCCTGCGTACGGGTCAGCACCGCCTCGCGGTTCAGCCAGTACGCGATCGCCGACGCCGACACCGCGGCCGTCAGCGCCACCAGGCCGAACACCACCACCAGTCGCAGCCGAAGGCTGGTGAGGCGCAGCCGCGACCAGACTCCCCTGCGCGCGTCGGCCCAGCCGTCGCGATCCCCCCGCCGTGTCGTCACTGAGGCGGGTCCAGGCGGTAGCCGACACCCCGGACGGTACGGATCAGGGTCGGGGAGGAGGGCACGTCCTCCACCTTGGCGCGCAGCCGCTGGACACAGGCGTCCACCAGCCGCGAGTCACCCAGGTAGTCGTGCTCCCACACCAGCCGCAGCAACTGCTGCCGCGACAGCGCCTGCCCCGGCCGCCGGCTCAGCTCCAGCAGCAGCCGCAGTTCGGTGGGCGTGAGCTGCAGGTCGTCGCCGTTCTTCGTCACGGTCATCGCCGAGCGGTCGATGACGAGACCGCCGAACGTCGCCGAGTCGCTCGACTCCCGCTCGCCGCGCCGCAGCACGGCCCGGATGCGCGCGTCCAGCACCCGCCCCTGCACCGGCTTGACGACGTAGTCGTCGGCACCGGACTCCAGCCCGACCACGACGTCGATGTCGTCGCTGCGCGCGGTCAGCAGGATGATCGGCAACTGGTCGGTGCGCCGGATGCGGCGGCACACCTCGAAGCCGTCGATGCCGGGCAGCATCACATCCAGAACGATCAGATCCGGCCGCTGCTCGCGCAGCAGTTTCAGACCGTCCTCACCACTCGCAGCGGTCGCCACGCGGTGCCCCTGGCGCGTCAGTGAGAGCTCCAGGGCCGTACGGATGGCGTCGTCGTCCTCGATCAGCAACAGGGAAGGCACGAGGCTCATTCTGGCTCATGGGGGGCGGGTCTTTCGACACCTGGACCGCTCCTGCACATTTACCGCAACCGATCAACGCCCGCGGCACGTCTGCGTAGCCGGGGCGAGCCGCTGAGTGATCCCGTCCGCTTCCCGGCCGCCCGTCCGGCACCACTCCGTACGCCCCCGCCCCTGTGACAGGTCTGTGACAGTCGGCGGACACCGTCATGAAGTGACGGCGGCAAGCTTTTCGGCACAGGCAGACAGCAGGCCGAAACACCGGAACTCCACGACGGGGGGCGCGAGATGAACACGCTGCACGGCATCAGCACCAGCGCAGTGATCACGCGTCTGCACGACGTGCACCGCACCGGTGAGAAGTCCGGCGCGAGCACGTTCGGGCGGGGGTGCGCCCGCGGCGCCGGGCGTCAGCACACCGCGGTGATGACGGTGGTCGACACGGCCGCCGACGAGACGCACGGGGGAGCCGCGTACAGGGAGGAACCGGGGGAGCGCCGCTCCGCGTCGGAGGCGGAGTTCACCGCCTACGTCCAGGAGCGCCGCGCCTCCCTGTACGCCACCGCCTACCACCTGACCGGTGACCGCTTCGAGGCCGAGGACCTCCTCCAGAGCGCCCTCTTCTCGACGTACCGGGCCTGGGACCGCATCAGCGACAAGGCAGCGGTCGGCGGATACCTGCGCCGCACCATGACCAACCTGCACATCAGCGCGTGGCGCCGCCGCAAGCTCAACGAGTACCCGACCGAGGAACTGCCGGAGACGGCCGGCGACACGGACGCGATGCGCGGCACCGAACTGCGCGCCGTCCTGTGGCAGGCCCTGGCCCGGCTGCCCGAACTCCAGCGCACCATGCTGGTCCTGCGCTACTACGAGGGCCGCACGGACCCGGAGATCGCCGACATCCTCGGCATCAGTGTCGGC
>DASTDN010000387.1:0-3867 GCA_035710365.1 Streptomyces sp.
CCGTACGACCCCGGACGGCGATCCGCGGCTGGTCCCGCGGGGCCCGGCCACGAACGGCCCGACCACGCGACGATCCGCACATCCGCCACCGGTGGCGAGCCGGCCACAGGCCCGGGCGGGGCCTGCCGGTCCGCGGCCGGCCGCGACGCTCAGCGAATCACCAGGGTCGTACCCGCGACGGCGGGGACCAGCTCTCCGACGACCGGGTGCCCGGGCAGCTCACCGGCGACGAGCAGGCCGCCGGAGGTCTGCGCGTCGGCGAGCACGAGCAGTTCGTCGTCGCTCGCCCGTCCCGCGTCCAGGTGCGGACGCACCCAGTCGAGGTTGCGCCTCGTGCCGCCGCTGACGTACCCGGCCCGCAGCGACTCGCGGGCGCCTTCGAGCACGGGGACGGCAGCGGCCTCCACCACCGCGGTGACGGCGCTCGCGCGGGCCAGTTTGTGCAGATGGCCGAGCAGCCCGAACCCGGTCACATCGGTGGCGCACACGGCGCCGGCCGCCAGGGCCGCGGCACCGGCCCGGTCGTTGAGCGCGGTCATGCTCGCGACCGCATGCGGGAAGACCTCACCCGTCCGCTTGTGGCGGTTGTTGAGCAGACCGACACCCAGCGGCTTGGTCAGGGTGAGCGGCACACCCGGCCGGCCCGCGTCGTTGCGCAGCATCCGGTCCGGATCCACCAGGCCCGTCACGGCCATTCCGTAGAGCGGCTCAGGGGTGTCGATGCTGTGGCCCCCGCCGACGAAACAGCCCGCTCGGCCGGCGACTTCGGCCGCTCCCGCCAGCACCTCCCGGGCCAGTTCGACGGGCAGGACGTCCCGGGGCCAGCCCAGCAGATTGAGCGCGACGACGGGCCGGCCCCCCATCGCGTACACGTCGGAGAGCGCGTTCGCCACGGCGATCCGGCCCCAGTCGCGGGCATCGTCGACGACCGGGGTGAAGAAGTCGGCGGTCGACACCAGCGCGGTGCCGTCGGCGGTGCGCACGACCGCGGCGTCGTCGCCGTCGTCGAGCCCGACGAGCAGCCGGTCACCGTCGGCACCGCCCGCCGCCGGTCCCGGCATCAGCCCCGCGACCATCGCCTCCAGCTCCCCCGGAGGGATCTTGCAGGCACAGCCGCCACCGTGCGCGTACTGGGTCAGCCGAAGAGGCGCGGCGGGTGCGGCTGCGGGACCGACTGTCGTCATGCGGCGAGCATTTCACCTCTTGCCGCGGCAGCGCGAGAGGATCACAATCTTGCTCCGGAGGCGTTGGGCGGGCTGGTGCCCCTCCCGATCTTCAAAATCGGTGTGGTCCGGAATCCGGGCCAGGCGGGTTCGATTCCCGTCCGCCTCCGCTGACTTCGATCGGGATGGTGCCGGTGACGGACGAGCGGCGGGAGCCGCCTGCGGATCCTCGGCGGCGGGTGCCCAGCACCACGCTGCTGCTCGGCGACCCCCGGCTGAGCAGGGCGTCCGCACGGCTGGGCAGGACCGTCGTCAAAGCCGCGGTCGCCACCGCCCAGCAGGCCGTACGCGAAGGGCGGATCGCCCCGGAGGACGCCGTCGGTGCCGCGCTCGACGCACTCCCCGCGCACCCGGCCGGACTGCGCCCCGTGCACAACGCGACGGGAGTGGTGGTGCACACCAATCTCGGGCGGGCTCCGCTGTCCCCGGCCGCGCTGGAGGCCATGACGACGGCCGGCGGGTACGCGGACGTCGAGCTGGACCTGGCTACCGGCACACGGGCACCACGCGGCCGCAGCGCCATGGCGGCCCTGCGGCAGGCCGTACCGGCCGCGGAGAACGTGCACGTGGTGAACAACGGGGCCGCCGCCCTCGCCCTGGCCGTGGCCACGCTGGCCCCGGGGCGCGAAGTCCTCCTCAGCCGCGGCGAGTTCGTGGAGATCGGCGACGGCTTCCGCATACCCGAGCTGCTGGCCTCCTGCGGCGCCCGGATCCGCGAGGTCGGCACCACCAACCGGACCCGCCTCGACGACTACGCGGACGCCGTCGGCACGGACACCGGCTTCATCCTCAAGATCCACCCGTCGAACTTCACGGTGAACGGCTTCACCCTGGGCGTGGACGTCGCAGAACTGGCCACCCTGGGCCCGCCCGTCGTCGTCGACATCGGCTCCGGCCTCCTCCGCCCCGACCCCCTGCTGCCGGACGAGCCGGACGCGTCCACGACGCTGCACGCCGGAGCCACGATCGTCACGGCCAGCGGGGACAAGCTGCTCGGCGGCCCGCAGGCGGGACTGGTCCTCGGCCGGGCGGACACCGTGGAGCGCATGCGCCGCCATCCGCTGGCCCGCGCGCTGCGCGTGGACAAGCTCACCCTGGCCGCGCTGGAAGCGACCCTGCGGGGCCCTGAACCGCCCGTGCACGCCGCGCTGCACCTGCCGCTGCCACAGCTCCGCACTCGCACGCTGCGCCTGGCCGAGGACCTTGCGCACCGGGGCCTGGACGCACGCCTCGTGCCCTGCGAGGCGGTGGTCGGAGGCGGCGGCGCCCCCGGAACCGCCCTGCCGTCCTGTGCGGTGAGCCTGCCCGAAGACCTCGCGGCACCGCTGCGCACCGGTGACCCGGCCGTGATGGGCCGGGTGGTGCGCGGCCGGCTGCTGCTGGACCTGCGGTGCGTACCGGAGGAGCACGACGGCGACGTCCTCACCGCGGTGCTGCGCGCGGCGGGCCGGTGAGCATGCGCGTCATCGCGACAGCAGGGCACGTCGACCACGGCAAGAGCACCCTGATCCACGCCCTGACCGGCACCCACCCGGACCGGCTGGCGGAGGAGCGGCGCCGCGGCCTGACCATCGAGCTGGGCTTCGCGTGGACGGATCTGCCCTCCGGGGAGCGACTCGCGTTCGTCGACGTCCCGGGTCACGAGCGGTTCGTCCCCACCATGCTGGCCGGTGCGGGGCCCGTGCCCGCCGTGCTGTTCGTCGTCGCCGCGGACGAGGGCTGGAAGCCCCAGTCCGCCGAACACCTCGCCGCCCTGGACGCCCTGGGCGTGCGGCACGGGCTGCTCGCCGTCACCCGCTGCGATCTGGCCGATCCGGGCCCGGCCACGGCGGAGGCACTGGACCGGATCGGGTCCAGCACGCTCGGCGCCGTCGACGCCGTGGCCGTCAGCGCCCGCACCGGCGCGGGCCTCGCCGAGCTGCGGGCGGCCCTCGGCCGGCTGGCCGGGCGGCTGCCCGACGGGGACGCCGACGCCCCGGTCAGGCTGTGGGTCGACCGCGCCTTCACCGTGCGCGGCAGCGGCCTGGTGGTCACCGGCACGCTCGGCGCGGGCCGCATCCGCCGGGGCGACGTCCTGGTGACCGCCCGGACCGGCCGTTCCGTCCGGCTCAGGGCACTGCAGGCTCTCGGTGAGGAGACCGGCCTGGTCCAGGCGACGGCCCGGGTCGCCGTCAACCTCCGCGGACTCGACAAGGAGTCGACGGGGCGCGGCGACGCACTGCTCACACCCGGCAGCTTCGTCCCCTGCCTGCGCTGCGACGTACGCGTACACGGCGGGACACCGGCCAGGGAACTGCCCCGCACCGCCGTCGCCCACATCGGCTCGGCGGCCGTGCCGGTACGCGTCCGGCCGCTCGGCGCGGACATCGTCCGGCTGACCCTGCCGGCGCCGCTGCCCCTGCGCATCGGCGACCGCGCGGTGCTGCGCGATCCGGGCCTGCGGAAGGTGCTGACCGGGCTGACCGTGCTCGACCCGCAGCCACCGGATCTGCAGCGTCGTGGCGCCGCGGCACGGCGGGCGGCCGAACTCGACGACGCCAGCGGCACTCCGAGCGAGGCGGACGAGCTGCGACGCCGGCTGCTGGTCACCCGCCGGGAACTGACCGCGATGGGGGTGGCCGTCCGCACCGCGCCGGTCGCGGAC
>DASTDN010000388.1:0-13766 GCA_035710365.1 Streptomyces sp.
GTGCCCCACACGAACAGTTTCCGGCCGCGCAGCACGTCGGTGGACGTCTGCACGAGCCCGTGCCCGTCGGCGTCGAGGGCGGCGATCCAGCGGCGCCGGCCGTCCGGCACCTCGTAGAAGTAGTCGGCGGCGTACGTGCTGTTCTCCGGGTGGGTGCGGTCGACGCCGTCGATCACCGGGACCGGTACGCGGCGCAGCCGGCGTTCGTAGCCGAAGTGCCAGGCGGTGTCGGCGGGGGCGAGGACGCGGCGGTCCTCCGGCACGGCGATGTTGGACCACCAGTACACGGGCGCGGGACGCTCGTGCGGGTTGCGGACGCGTACCCCGACGTGGAGGAAGTCGGAGCCGTCGGGCAGCCACAGGTCGACCTGGAAGGGCAGGTCGCGCAGCCGTTCCCACTCCCACAGGCGCAGCATCTCGGTGCCGTCGGGGGCGGGGACGCGGGCGGCGTGCACGGGGGCGCAGGACAGGGTGGTGTGGCCGGTGGCGCCGATGTTCCACTCGATGCCGCCGGAGTACCAGGCGCCGTTGAGGGCGAAGTCCGCGGGCTGGAACACCGGGTTGCGGTAGAGGAGTTCACGGCCGGTCGGCTTGTGGAAGAGGGAGGAGATCCGGCCGCCGAGACCGGGCAGGACGGTGGCCCTGAGCCGGTCGTTCTCGATGACGAGGGCGTCGAGGGCGCGTGGGGTGCGGGTGCGGTCGTAGCCGTCGCGGATGTGCACGGGCAGGAGGCTGTGCAGGGGTGCGTGGCCGACCTGCCGAGCCATGTCGCGCGGCATGTCCTTCTTGTCGCGGTCCTCGACACGGTGCATCTCGTCGAGGGGCCGCAGCGGCGGCAGTGGATTGTCCTGGCCCAGCGGCACGGCGGGCAGCGTCAGTACCTCGCGTCGGATCGTCGTCACGGTCCCCCATCGAACCGGCTCGGCGGCGAACTGACCAGGGGGCTTTTCCGGACGCCGGTCGTCCGTCTCACTCGCCGTGGAGCATCTCGGCGGTGATCGCCCAGCGTTCGTGGTCGCGCCAGGCGCCGTCGATGAACAGCATCCTCGGCGAGAATCCCTCCAGCCGGAAACCGCAGGCGGCGGCGAGCGCGACCGAGGCGGTGTTGGCGGGCTGGGCGTTGATCTCCAGCCGGTGCAGCCGCATCGGGCCGAACATGTACCGCACCACCAGGTTCAGCCCCTCCTTCATCAGGCCGCGCCCGGCCGCGTGCGCGAAGGCCCCGTAGGCCGCCGCCCCGCTGAGGAAGGCGCCGTGGACGATGTTGTTGACGGTGACGAACCCGGCGATGGCGCCGTCCGTCCGCTCGCACACCAGGAACCCGGCCTTCGTGGGGTCCTCGATCACCCGCCCCGCGTACGCGGTGTAGGCGTCCTCGTCCTGGGGCGGGAACAGCCACGGACGGTGCAGCTCCCGGCTCTCCCGGGCCCGCGTGGTGAACTCGGCGCCGTCCTCGTACCTGAACGGGCGGATGCCCACCCGGGGGCCGGTGGCGAGGTAGGGGGAGACGTCGTGCGGCACCCGGCAACTCTACGGCGCGCCCGCCGGGCCCCGCCGTTCACCCCGCGGCGCCGGCCACCGGCAGCCGCAGTACGCCGGTGCCCCCGGGGTCGGCGGCGGCCGCCCCGTCCCTCGTTCGACGCCGCGGTCGCGGCCGTACGCGCCGTAGCCCCGCGGCGCTCACGGACGGCGGTCGGCGGCCCCGCCCGGAGCGGTGCACGATCCCGGGCAGCGTGGCGGGCTGTCGACGACGGGCGTTCGGAGCGCCCGCGGGCGTACGGGGCGGCGGGCGGGCCCAGCACGCGCCGGGGCGGGCCGCGTGCCCCGTGACGCCTGCGCGGCCGCCGGCCGCCCGTCGTCGAGAAGCGCCGGACGGGCCCGTCCCCGATGACGGGTGGCCTGGCCGGCGCCGCCTACGGTGGGCCGTCCGGCGCGGGGCCCGGCATCACTTCAGGTGCCGGTCCAGGAACCGGCAGCCGTCCTCCAGCTCGAACCACGGGGTGCCGGTGTGCCCGCCCGTGTTGGCGTGCAGTGTCTTCTCCTCGCTGCCGAAGGCGTCGAACAGGTCCAGGGCCCGCTGCCGGGGGTTCCCCTCGTCGTCCCACTGGAGCAGGAGCAGCAGGGGAATCGTGACCCGCCGGGCCTCCTCGCGCTGGGCACGGGGCACGTATCCCCCGGCGAAGAAGCCGGCGGCCGCGATGCGCGGCTCGGTCACCGCCAGCCGGATGCCGAGGGCGGCCCACCCTCCGGAGTACCCGACCGGGCCGCGGGCGGTCCCGGGCAGTTCCAGCAGGGCGTCCAGCGTGGCCCGCCATTCCGGGACCGCGTTCTCGACCAGCGGGCCGATCAGGGACTCCAGGATCTCGTCGGCCGGCTCACCGGCCCGCATCGCCCGCCGCAGGTCGGCGCGGGCCCGCTCGTCGGCTGCGGAACGGGGCCGGTCCCCGCACCCGGCGGCGTCGATGGTCGCCACCGTGTAGCCGCGCGCCGCGGTGTACCGGGCCCGCGCCACCAGCCGGGGGTCCGCCTTGGACAGGCCGTTGTTGTGGGCCATCAGGACGAGCGGGGCGGGTGCCGCTCCGGTCGTCCACAGGGTGCCGGGAATCTCACCGAGGACGAATTCTCGCTGGAGGACGCCGTCGTCGAGGCGCTGTTCGGAAGTGAAGTGCACGGTCGTGCCTTTCGGGAGTGCTCGGGCGGCGCTCCCGGACGACCTGTCGCCCGACCGTGACCCCGGAGGGGAGCACCCATGTCGATACTGCGTTCACGGGTACCACCTCCTCGTTGCCTCGCACGGTCCCCGGGAGGCTAGCAACGGCCACGGCCCTCCGCCACGGAATATCCGCGCCGGCCGCCGGGGCACGGAGGCCGCCGCACTCCGCACTCCGTGCCCTGGCCCTGGTCCCGGGGTCGGCCCCGGGGCCGGGGCCGGGGCCGAGGCCGGCGGCATTGCCCTCGGCCCCGGCCTCGGCACGGGCTGCCCCTCGGCGTCTCCGCTCCCCGCCTCACCGCAACGCGGGCTCCTCCAGCGTCAGGGTCCCCGCGTCCGCGTCCAGTTCGGCCTCGACGCCGAACGGCAGGGTCAGCGCGTCCTCGCAGTGCCCGAAGCCGAACTCCTCCGCCACCGGTACGCCCAGTCCGCCGAGCAGGTCGGCGAGCAGGGGCCGCAGTTCGCCGTACGGATCGCAGTCCGCCCACGAGCCGAGGACGATACCGCGCACCCCGTCGAACCACCCGGCCCGCAGGAGTTGCGTGAGGTAGCGGTCGATCCGGTACGTCTCCTCGCCGGTGTCCTCCAGGCAGAGCAGCCCGCCGCGCGCCGATGGGCGGGCGGTCGGCGCGCCCAGTTCGGCGGCGAGCAGGGACAGGCATCCGCCGAGGGTGACGCCCCGGGCCCGGCCGGGGACGAGGGCGCCGCCGCCGGAGGCCGGGGCCCGCACCGTCCGGACCGTCTCCGGCTCGAACAGGGTGGCCCTGAGGTGTTCCCGGGCCCGGGCGCTGTTCACGAAGTCCAGGCCCGCCGTCATGGGCCCGTGCAGGGTGACCAGTGACAGGCGGTTCGCGAACGCCTCGTGCAGCGCGGTGATGTCGCTGAAGCCGACGAACACCTTCGGCCCGGCCGCCCGCATCGCCTCCCAGTCGAGCAGGCCGGCCATGCGCTGCGCCCCGTATCCGCCGCGAGCGCACAGCACGGCGTCGACGGACGGATCGCACCAGGCGGCCTGGAGGTCGGCGGCACGGTCGGCGTCGGTGCCCGCGAGGTAGTCGAAGGTGCCGTGCCTGTCGAGGGCGTGGGGAGCGACGACCGGGTCGAGCCCCCAGCCGCGCAGGACGTCGAGCCCGGCCTTGAGCCGCTCCTCGGGCACGGGTCCGCTGGGGGCGACGACGGCCACGCGTGCGCCGGGGGCGAGCCGACGCGGCCGCAGGAGCGGCTTCACTGGGTCAGCTCCAGGGCCGGGACGCCGCTCGCTTGCAGCCCGAACACCTGCGCGTACAGCGAGAGCTCGGCCTCCAGGGCGCGCACCATGGTGTCCGCGCGCCGGAAACCGTGCCCCTCTCCCTCGAAGGTGAGGTAGGCGTGCGGCACACCCCGGCCCTCCATCCGGGCGAGGAACCGTTCGCACTGGCTGGGCGGGCAGATCACGTCGTCGAGGCCCTGGAGCACCACGAAGGGCGCGGTGATGCGCTCGGCGTGGGTGACGGGTGACCGCTGTACGTACCGCTCGGGCACCTCGGCGTAGGGCCCGACCAGGGTTTCCAGGTACTGCGACTCGAAGTCGTGGGTCTCCCCCGTGCTCCAGCCGGTCAGGTCGAGGATCGGGTAGATGATCGTGCCGCAGGCGTAGACGTCGGTCGTGGCGAGGGAGACGGCCGTGGTCCAGCCGCCGGCGCTGCCGCCCCGGATGGCGAGCCGGGCGGGGTCGGCGGTGCCTTCGTCGGCGAGGGCGCGGGCGACGGCGGCGCAGTCCTCGACGTCCACCACGCCCCACTGCCCGCGCAGCCGGTTGCGGTACTCTCGGCCGTATCCGGCCGAGCCGCCGTAGTTGACCTCGACGACACCGATGCCCCGGGAGGTGAAGTAGGCGATCTCCAGGTCGAGGACGAGTGCCGCCCGGCCGGTGGGCCCGCCGTGCGCCCACACGACGTACGGCGGAAGCTCCCCCTCGGGTGCCGCACAGCCGGGATGGTGCGGCGGGTAGAGGTGGGTGTGGATCTCGCGGCCGTCGGGGCCGGTGAAGGTCCGCTCGGTCGGCCGGGGGTAGTGGGCGGGGTCGACCGGGTCGTGGTGCTCGGCGCCGATCACGCGGGTGTGGCCGGTGCGCGTGTCGAGTTCGACCACCTCGGCCCCGGTGTGCGGGCCGGCCGCGACGGTGACGACGCGTTCGCCGTCGGTGGCGAGGGTGGAGGAGAACTCCGTCCAGGGCCCGGCCGCGTCGCACAGCTCGCCGGTCTGCGGGTCGAGTATGCCGAGCCTGGTGCCGCCCCGGCCGTGCAGTACGGCGACCGGGCCGTCCTTCAGGGGCACGAACCAGCGCAGGCCCAGCTTCCACAGCGGCCCGCCGAACTCCTCCTCACGCGGGCACAGCGGCTGTCCGTCGCGGTAGAGGTTCCACCAGCCGGTGCGGTCGCCGGTGTGGAGCAGGGCGCCGTCGGCCGCCCAGTCGGCCTGCGCGACCGACTCCTCGGGGCCTCCGGCAGCGACCTCGGCCGGTCCGAACGTGCCGTCGGCGTGGACGTCGGCGACGAGGAGTTCGGTGCCGTCCCACGGCATGCGCGGATGGTCCCAGCCGAGCCAGGCGGCGCGCCGCCCGTCCGGGGAGATCCTCGGACCGCTGACGAACCGGTGGGTGCCGTCGGTGAGTTCGCGCACGGCGCGGCGGTCTCCGGCCGCCGACCCGTCCAGGGGCACCGCGGCGAGCACCCGGCGCACGTCGGTGGGCGCCTCGCCGGTGAACTCCTCCAGGACGCACCACACCTCGCCGTGGTCCGGGCGGATCAGCGGCTCGGCCCAGCGCAGTCCGCCGCCCACCGGGGAGAGGGGCGTCAGCGGGCGGGGCTCACCGCCCGGCACGTACCGGTAGAGCCGCTGGTCGGCGAAGTTCGCGAACACCACGAGCGGGCCGTCACCGCCCGGATGGGCGGCCCAGGGATGGCCGCCGTACTCGATGACGCGGCTGCGCACGTTCCACGGCGCGGGGAGCAGCGACTCCTCCGTGCCGTCGGCGGTCCTGCGCACCAGGGTGCGCCGGCCGCCCTCGGACGGCCGGGGCGCGGTCCACCACACCTCATCACCGACGAAGCCCACGTACTCCGGCCGCCCGTCGTGTTCCGCGGCGAGTGCCGCGTCGACGGGCGAGGGCCACGCACCGTACGGCAGGATCTGCACGTTCTCCCCCAACTCCGGCTCCTCACGCATCCTGATCCGGGCCGGCCCGCTCCGGGCCGGCCTCACGCTCACTGGTCTTCTTCAGGCCGACCGCAGGAAGCGGTCGAGTACTCGGACACCGAAGTGCAGGGCGTCGACCGGGACGCGTTCGTCGACGCCGTGGAAGAGGGCCTGGTAGTCGATGTCCTCGGGCAGCTTCAGCGGGGTGAAGCCGTAGCCGGTGATGCCGAGCCGGGAGAACTGCTTGGCGTCGGTGCCGCCGGACATGCAGAACGGCACCACGTGCCCCTCGGGGGCGAACTCCTCGATGGCCGCGCGCATCCCGGCGAAGGTCGGCGAGTCGACCGGCGCCTGCAGCGCCGTCTCCCGGTGGTGGAACTCCCAGTCGACGTAAGGACCGGTCAGCTCATCGAGGGTGGCCCGGAACTCGTCCTCGCCGCCCGGCAGGAACCGGCCGTCCACGTACGCGCCGGCCTCGCCCGGGATGACGTTGACCTTGTACCCGGCGCTCAGCATGGTCGGGTTGGCGCTGTTGCGGACCGTGGCCTCGACCAGCTTCGCGGCGGGGCCCAGCTTCCCGAGCAGCCCGTCCACGTCGTCGAGGTCGGCGTCCACGCCGTACAGCGCGGCCAGTTCGGTGAGGGCGGCCCGCACGGTGGGGGTCAGCCTGAGCGGCCACTCGTGTTCCCCGATGCGGGTGATGGCGTGCGCGAGCCGCGAGACCGCGTTCTCCCGGTTCACCTTGGAGCCGTGTCCGGCCCGGCCGCGCGCGGTGAGCTTCAGCCAGCCCGTACCGCGCTCGCCCGCGGCGATCGGGTAGATCTGGCGGCCGCTGCCGTCGTGGAAGGTGTACGCCCCGGACTCGCTGACGCCTTCCGTGCAGCCCTCGAACAGGCTGGCGTGCCGGTCGGCGAGGAATCCGGAGCCGTCGACGGCGCTGTCCTCCTCGTCCGCGGTGAACGCGATCACGACGTCCCGGCGGGGCCGCACACCCTGCCGTGCCCAGGCGCGCACGACGGCCAGGATCATCGCGTCCATGTTCTTCATGTCGACGGCGCCGCGCCCCCACACGACGCCGTCGCGGATCTCCCCGGAGAACGGGTGGACGCTCCAGTCGTCGGCCTGGGCGGGCACCACGTCCAAGTGGCCGTGCAGCAGCAGGGCACCGGCGGACGGGTCGGTGCCCTCGACTCGCGCGACGACGTTGGTCCGGCCGGGGGTGCGCTCCAGCAGCACCGGCTCCAGGCCCGCCTCGGCGAGCCGGGCCGCCGCGTACTCGGCGGCGGGACGCTCACGGCAGTCGCCGCCGCCCCGGTTGGTGGTGTCGATGCGGATGAGCTCGGACGTGAAGGTCACGACCTCGTCCAGTGCCTGCGGGTCAGCCATACTGTTCCTCCACCGCGGCCGAGACGATCGTGGTGACCGCCTTGAACGTGCGGATGCCCTCGTACATGGTGTCGTTGGTGTAGGCGACCTTGCGCTCCGCGACGCGGGCCACGCCCGGCACCACGGTGGCGGCCATCGCCAGATGTTCCGCGTCGAATTCCAGCGCGACGGTGAACGGGCCGCCGGCGACCGGTTCGTGCCGCACGGCCAGGGCCGTCGCCTGCTGGGCCGCCGCGCGGATGTCGGCGGCGGTTCTCGTGGGGGTCCGGCACACGGCCGCGTACCGCGACACGTGGTCCTTGACGGCGACCTTCAGCGCCTCCGGCGCGTACCCGAGTGCGTCCTCGCAGGCCACGTCGTCGCCGGTGACGAGGACGACCGGCACCCCGTACTCGGCGGCCACGTGCGCGTTGAGGAGGCCCTCGCTCGCCCGGGCGTCGTTCAGCCACACCCCGGTGATGGAGTTCGCCAGGTAGGTGTGGGCGAGGACGCCCTCCATGCCCGCGCCCGCGTGGTAGCCGACGAAGGCGATGCCGTCGACGTCCCCGTGCTGCACGCCCTCCACCATGGACAGGGACTTGTGCCGTCCGGTGAGCATCTGGGCGCGCTCGTCGAGCTGCTCCAGCAGCAGGTTGCGCATGGTCCAGTGCGCCTCGTTGATCAGCACCTCGTCGGCGCCGCCGTCCAGGAAACCCAGCACGGCGGCGTTGACGTCCGAGGTGAACATCGAACGGCACCGCTCCCACTGCGGGGTGCCCGGCAGCACGTCCGCGGGCCAGGTCACGCCGGTGGCGCCCTCCATGTCGGCGCTGATGAGGATCTTCATACCGCCTCACGCTACGCGGTCGCGGCGAATCCCTGCCAGGCCTGTGGAAAACTCTCACCGGCCCAGACCAATGACGCGCCGCGCCGCACCGCTCCCAACCCGCTGACCTGCCGATACCGGCCTGAAACGGTGCGGGGAGGCCGACGCGGCGCGCGTTCCGGCCCCAGGCAAGGGGCGGACGGCCGCCCAGCCCTCGCGCCCCCGGAGAAGCACCGGACGCACCCGGCGCGGGCCCGGTCCCGCCGGCACGGGCCCCATTCAGGCGGGGTGGGCCCGGTCCCGCGGGTGGGCCGCGACGGTGCGGGCGCCGGGGCAGGTACTGGGGGTGGTGTGGGCGCCCGGGACGGTGCGGGCGGCGTCCGCCCCGCGCCCCGGAGTGATTCCCTCGTACGCTCCCCCGCCGCACCACCGCACACTCCCTGCGCGGCGACCGACGCGCCCACACGGCGATTCATGGTCCGGTGCCCTTCTGAGCCCGGGACCGCTCTGACGGGAAGTCACCCGAAACGGTGAAGGCGCCCACACCCGCGAGGGTGTGGGCGCCCTGGTCCGGGCGCGCGTGACGCCGCACGCGCGCGTGGCCCTACTTCTCGACCTCGGCGGCGAGGTTGGCGAGCAGTTCGCCGTAGATGCGGCCGAGGCCCTTGGGGGCGAAGGTCTTCTCGAAGAAGCCACCGATGCCGCCGGCGCCCGTCCAGGTCGTGGTCACGACGACGCGGGACGCGCCCTCGCCCGCCGGGGTGACCCGCCAGACGGTGACCATGGAGGAGTTGCGGTCCTTCTCGACGAGCTCGCCGTCGGTGGGCTCGGTGACGTCCAGCAGGCAGTCGCGGACACGCTTGCTGGTGGCCTGGAGCTTCCAGTGGACGACGGTGCCCTCGCCGTCGCCGCCCTCGCGGACCTCGTACTCGCTGAAGTGCGCGGGCAGCAGCTTCTCGCGTGCGCCGCTGTAGTCGGCGAGCGTGTCGAACACCGTCTCCGCGTCCGCCGCGACGATCCGCTCCGTAGTGGCTTCGACCTGCGCCATCGACTTCCTCCAGCACCTGGGTTCTCGGGGTGGAGTCCAGCCAACCATTCCGCCGCCCGCGCACCCAAATCGGGGCCCGGCCGACGGCCGGAAGTGATCGGAAAGCACCCTCGCACGATCAAGGGAACATGTGTTCTATTCTGGGGCTCGGGGCTACCGAGGAGGCCGTCATGCGCTGGGAGAACCTCACCGCCGGGTCCGGCACCACCGAGCACGGCCGGGCGTAGGCCGCGCTGTTCGGCGCGGACGCGGTCACCGTCCGCACCTTCGACACGCCCGAGTTCGCGGGCATTACCTTCCACGAGGTGCGGGCCCGCTCGATCGTCAACCGCGTGCCGGGAGCCTCCCGCATGCCGTTCGAATGGACGGTCAATCCCTACCGCGGCTGCTCGCACGCGTGTGTGTACTGCTTCGCCCGCAAGACCCACAGCTATCTGGACCTGGACACGGGCATCGGATTCGACACCCAGATCGTGGTGAAGGTGAACGCGCCCGAGGTGCTGCGCCGCCAGTTGTCGTCGCGGCGCTGGCAGGGCGAGCACATCGCGATGGGCACGAACGTCGACTGCTACCAGCGCGCCGAGGGCCGCTACCGCCTGATGCCGGGCATCATCGGCGCCCTGCGCGACCACGCCAACCCCTTCTCGATCCTCACCAAGGGCACGCTGATCCTGCGCGACCTGGACCTGCTGGCGCAGGCGGCCGAAGTCACGGAGGTCGGCATCTCGGTGTCGGTGGGCTTCACGGACACCGCGCTGTGGCGCACGGTCGAGCCGGGCACGCCCGCGCCCGAACGCCGCCTGGACGTCGTACGGACCCTGAGCGGGCGCGGCATCGGCTGCGGGGTCCTCATGGCGCCGGTGATCCCGTTCCTGAGCGACGGTCCCGCCCAACTGCGGGCCACGGTGCGGGCGATCGCGGCGGCGGGCGCCACGTCGGTGACACCGCTCGCGCTGCATCTGCGGCCCGGCGCCCGCGAGTGGTTCATGTCCTGGCTCGGCCGGCACCACCCGCACCTCGTGCGCCGCTACGAGCGGCTGTACGCGGACGGCGCCTACGCCCCGAAGTGGTACCAGCGCCGGATCACCCGTCAGGTCCACGACCTGGCACGGGAGTACGGGATCGGCCCGGCGCGCGCGGACATGCCGCGCAGAGGCCGGGAACCCGGAGCGGAGGCCGATCCTCCGTCCGCGCCGCGGCAGGAGCAGGAACACGGACGGGGACACGGGCCCGGCCACGGATCCCCGCACGGCGCGACCGGGCCGGGGGCGCAGTCGGGGCCGGAGTCGGGGTCAGATCCGGTGCCGGAGTCGAGAGCGCCGGTGACCGATCCGGTGCAACTCACGCTCCTGTAGGAGCAAGTGAGCGCATCCTTCGGCCCAATCGGGTCATAAACCGACAGGATGCGTTCCGCCGGGAGCGCTTCCCGGGACGATGCGGCGAGGGCCGTGAACCCCGCGGTCCGACACCCCTCCGTCCTGGGAGGCCCCCACATGAGACAACGCGCAGCCGTGCTGTGCGCCACCGCCGTCGTCCTGGCCGCGGGTATGACGGCCGCTCCGGCCGAGGCGGACGCCCCGCTGACCACGCCGCCCGCGCCCGCCGCGAGGCTCACCTGGAAGGACTGCGGCACCGAGGACTATCCGACGCTCCAGTGCGCGTCGCTGAAGGTACCCCTGGACCACGCGGACCCGCGCGGGCGGCGGATCACCCTGGCGCTGTCCCGGGTGCCGCACACCGCGAAGACGTACCAGGGCCCGCTGCTGGTCAACCCCGGCGGCCCCGGCGGCAGCGGCCTGACCCTCGCCGGATTCGTGGCGTCCGCCCTGCCGAAGACGGTCGCCGCGCAGTACGACGTCATCGGCTTCGACCCGCGCGGGGTGGGCGCGAGCAGGCCCGCCCTGGACTGCCGCCCCGGCCACTTCGACCCCGTCCGCCCGGACTCCCTGCCCGCCACCCGCGCCCTTGAGCGCGCCAACGTCTCGCGCGCGAAGGCGTTCGCGGCGGCCTGCGGTGAGAAGTACCCCGACCTGCTGCCGCACATCGACACCCTCAGCACGGTCCGCGACATGGACGCGATCCGCGCGGCTCTCGGCGCGGCGAGGCTCAACTACCTCGGCTACTCCTACGGCACCCACCTCGGCGCGGTCTACGCGCGGCTCTTCCCGGAGCGCGTACGGCGCGCCGTGCTGGACTCGGTCGTCGACCCGAGGGGCGTCTGGTACGAGAACAACCTCACCCAGGACCATGCCTTCAACGACCGGCACCGCGCCTTCCTGGCGTGGGTCGCCCGGCACGACGGCACCTACCGGCTGGGCAAGGACCCGGCCGCGGTCGAGGCCAAGTGGTACGCGATGCGGACCGCGCTGGCGAAGAACCCGGCCGACGGCACGGTGGGCGCCTCCGAACTGGAGGACACCTTCCTCCCGGGCGGCTACTACAACGGCTACTGGCCCCACCTCGCCGAGGCTTTCGCGGCGTACGCGAACGACAAGGACACCGAGCCGCTGGTCGAGGCGTACGAGAACTTCGGCGCGGTCGGCGCCGCCGGGGACAACGGCTACAGCGTGTACACGGCGATCGAGTGCCGTGACGCGCCCTGGCCCCGCGACCGGCGCAGGTGGCGCGCGGACAACTGGGCGGCGCACGCGAAGGCACCGTTCATGACCTGGAACAACGCCTGGTACAACGCGCCGTGCGCGTTCTGGCCGACGGACTCGCTGCGGCCGGTGACGGTGACCAACGACGCGCTCCCGCCGGTCCTGCTGTTCCAGGCGACGAACGACGCGGCCACCCCGTACGAGGGCGGCGCGGCGATGAGCCGCGCCCTCGCCGGGTCGAGCCTGGTGGTGGAGAAGGGCGGCGGCAACCACGGGATCACACTCAGCGGCAACGACTGCCTCGACAGGCACCTCGCCGCCTATCTGACCGACGGCACGGTGCCGCACGGCACGGGCGAGGCGGACGCGGTGTGCGAGGCGCTCCCCGAGCCGAAGCCGCTGACGGCCAAGGCGGCGTCGGCCTCGGCCCACGGCTCGGCCCTCCACGGCCTCCTCGGCTTCCGCGGCTGACGCCGCCCCGTGGGCGGCCGGGCTCCCGGCCGCCCACGGAAGGCCCCCACGCGGGCAGGGACGGCAGCCCGTGACCCCCGTAATTTGGGCCGTGCCCAGCAAACCCCCTGCGCGTACAGGGACGGCAACCGGTCACCCCCACGGCCTGGGCCGTACCCAGCAAACCCCCTATACGCGCGGGGACGGGAACCGGTCACCGCCACTGCCTGGGCCGTGCTCAGGACACGCCCCGCGCGTACGGCGACGGCAACCGGTCACCGCTGATGCGTGCGCCCGTCACCGCTGCTGCGTACGGCCCGTCACCACCACCGCGCGCGACCGGTGGCCGCCGGCCCGGCCAGGGGGGCCCGGCCGCCTCTCACCGTCACCCCGCAATGCCCCGCAGCGCCC
Source organism: Streptomyces sp. (assembly GCA_035710365.1). Taxonomy (GTDB): domain Bacteria; phylum Actinomycetota; class Actinomycetes; order Streptomycetales; family Streptomycetaceae; genus Streptomyces. The sequence continues at coordinate 12,588 of DASTDN010000388.1, forward strand.
GCGCGGCCGCCTCCGTCAGCCGCGGGTGGTCCAGGGCGTCGGTCAGAACACGGCACGCGCGCGGGTCGGCGAGGTCGCCCAGGCCCTCGACGCAGGCCAGGGCGACGCGGTGGTGGGGGTCGTGGGGGTGGAGGCGGCGCTCCAGGACGGTGACGAGGGCCGGGACGGATTCCGCGGCACGCAGTTCGGCCAGCAGGCGGACGGGGTGCAGGGCGTAGGCGACGCGCAGTTCGTTGGTGGCGAGCGCGGCGGCGGCGCGGGAGGTGCGGGGGTCGCCGAGCCGGGCGAGGGCGTGGGCGGCGGAGGCGCAGCGCGGCGGGTCGCGGTGGTTGAGCAGCAGGATCAGGGTTTCGAAGGCTCGCCGGTCCCCGGCGAGACCGAGCCGGAAGGCGGCCAGTTCGCGGGCCCACAGGGCCTGGCCGGGCCGGGTCAGCGCCGCGGCGAGTTCGTCCCGGTCGTCGGTGGCCGCCAGGTGCCGGAAGGTCTCGCTCGCCCCGGACTCCTTCCGTAAGCGGTCGGTGAGTGATCGCAACGCGTCGTTCATGGCTCCGAGGGTAGGCCGGGGGCGGGGCGTACCTCACAGAGACAAGGGCTGGCGCGCTCGTTACCCGCGAGTTAAGCTCAGACGAGCGAGTTACCCCTCGCATCCTCACGACGGTCTGGTGACGCGGCCGTCGGGAGAGCAGTCGGTTCGGTACGGACGTACCTGTACGGCCCGGCCCCGGGACAGGGCCGGTCGGATGCACCGTTCACCGGGCATGTGCGTGGCCCGGTCACCGCACCGGGCGTGTGCGCACGCGGCCCGGCACCCCCCGCATTCCGCCACGGATCCGGTGCGCCTTCGCGGCGCGCCCGGTCGTGTTCCCCGTCGTCACCCTCATTCCTGGAGTCCCGCGATGGCCACTCCCCTGTCCGACACTCCTCTGTCCCCCCTGCGGACCATCGCCGTCGTCGGCCTCGGCACCATGGGCACCGGCATCACCGAGGTCCTGGCCAAGGCCGGCCGCGAGGTGATCGGCATCGATGTCAGCGAGGCCCAGGCCGCGCGGTCCCTCGCCGCGCTGGAGGCCTCCACCGCCCGCGCCGTGGAGCGCGGACGGCTGACCGAACAGGAGCGCGCGGACGTCCTCGCCCGCGTGACCACCTCCACCGACCTCACAGCGGCGGCCGGCGCCGATC
>DASTDN010000389.1:0-3682 GCA_035710365.1 Streptomyces sp.
CCCGCCGACGTGGAGCGGCTGGACGCCGACCCGGTCCGCTGCCTGGACGCGGACGCGGCGAAGGCGATGGTCGCGGAGATCGACCAGGCCCACAAGGACGGCGACACCCTCGGCGGCGTCGTCGAGGTGCTGGTCTACGGCGTTCCCGTGGGCCTCGGCTCGCACGTGCACTGGGACCGCAGGCTGGACGCCCGGCTCGCCGCCGCCCTCATGGGCATCCAGGCGATCAAGGGCGTCGAGGTCGGCGACGGCTTCGGCCTGGCGCGGGTGCCGGGCTCGAAGGCGCACGACGAGATCGTCGCCACCGACGAGGGCATCCGGCGCGCCACCGGCCGTTCCGGCGGCACCGAGGGCGGTCTGACGACCGGCGAGATGCTGCGGGTGCGCGCCGCGATGAAGCCGATCGCGACCGTGCCGCGCGCGCTGCGCACGGTGGACGTCGTCACCGGCGAGCCGACCCAGGCCCACCACCAGCGCTCCGACGTGTGCGCCGTCCCGGCGGCCGGCATCGTCGCCGAGGCGATGGTCGCGCTCGTCGTCGCGGACGCGGTGGCGGAGAAGTTCGGCGGCGACAGCGTCACCGAGACCCGCCGCAACGTCACGTCGTACCTCGACAACCTGGCCGTCCGATGACGGCGGCACCGCTGGTCGTGCTGGTCGGCCCCATGGGCGTGGGCAAGTCGACCGTCGGGCACCTCCTCGCGGAGCGGCTCGGAGTCGGCTACCGCGACAGCGACGACGACATCGTGACCGAGCAGGGCCGCGCCATCTCCGACATCTTCTTCGAGGAGGGCGAGGACGCCTTCCGGGCGATCGAGAAGGAGGCCGTGCGCCGGGCCCTCGCCGAACACGACGGCGTCCTCGCCCTCGGCGGCGGAGCGGTCCTCGACGCGGACACCCGCGCCTCGCTCGCCGGCCGGCGCGTCGTCTACCTCTCCATGGACGTGGAGGAGGCGGTGCGGCGCACCGGCCTGAACGCCGCCCGGCCGCTGCTCGCCGTCAACCCGCGCAAGCAGTGGCGCGAGCTGATGGAGGCCCGCCGCCACCTGTACGAAGAGGTCGCCACGGCCGTCGTCCCGACCGACGGACGCACGCCCGAAGAGGTCACCCGGGCGGCCCTGGACGCACTGGAGATGAAGGAAGCATGAGCGAGGCAGTCACCCGGATCCCGGTCGGCGGCACGGCGGGCACCGACCCGTACGAGGTCCTCGTGGGCCGCCGGCTGCTGGGCGAACTGGCCGGGCTGATCGGCGACAGGGCCAAGCGGGTCGCCGTGCTGCACCCGGAGGCCCTCGCCGAGACCGGGGACGCGCTACGCGCGGATCTGGCCGGGCAGGGCTACGAGGCGATCGCCGTGCAGGTGCCGAACGCCGAGGAGGCCAAGACCGCCGAGGTCGCCGCGTACTGCTGGAAGGCCCTCGGCCAGTCCGGCTTCACCCGCACCGACGTCATCGTCGGGGTCGGCGGCGGGGCCACCACCGACCTGGCCGGGTTCGTGGCGGCGACCTGGCTGCGCGGGGTGCGGTGGGTCGCCGTCCCGACCACCGTCCTCGCGATGGTGGACGCGGCCGTCGGCGGCAAGACCGGCATCAACACCGCCGAGGGCAAGAACCTGGTCGGTGCCTTCCACCCGCCCGCCGGCGTCCTGTGCGACCTTGCCGCCCTGGACTCCCTCCCGGTCCACGACTACGTCTCCGGGCTCGCCGAGGTCATCAAGGCGGGCTTCATCGCCGACCCGGTGATCCTGGACCTGATCGAGTCGGACCCGCAGGCGGCCCGCACCCCGGCGGGCCCGCACACCGCGGAACTGATCGAGCGCTCCATCCGGGTCAAGGCCGAGGTGGTCTCCTCGGACCTCAAGGAGTCCGGCCTGCGCGAGATCCTCAACTACGGGCACACGCTCGGCCACGCCATCGAGAAGAACGAGCGCTACAAGTGGCGGCACGGCGCGGCCGTCTCGGTCGGCATGCACTTCGCCGCCGAACTGGGCCGTCTCGCGGGCCGCCTGGACGACGCGACCGCGGACCGCCACCGCACGGTGCTCGAATCCGTCGGCCTCCCGCTCCACTACCGGTACGACCAGTGGCCGAAGCTCGTGCAGACCATGAAGGTCGACAAGAAGTCCCGCGGTGACCTGCTGCGCTTCATCGTCCTGGACGGCCTGGCCAAGCCCACCGTCCTGGAGGGTCCCGACCCGGCCGTCCTTCTCGCCGCGTACGGGGAAGTGGGCGAGTAGCCCGGGAAGAGCCGCCTGCCGCCGGATTGGGTTCCGGTACCGGGCACTTGGGGCCGCCCCCGGCCGTTGCACCAAACGACGGCGGGGGCGGTACCGTTCGGTAGCACGCGGGTCTCCCCCCGCCGTCAAGGACGACATCGCCTGTACGAGACGGAGTGGCACCGGATGCAGCACGCAGTGGGTTCTCCGCTGCCGCCGCCCCACCAGCCGGGGCACGGACCGGCCGCCGGCTGGACGCCGGCCGCCCCTCACCCGGGCGCGCAGCACCAGGGCCCGGCCCCCGCGCCCCCGCCGCCGGCACCTCAGGGGCCGCCGGCGCAACCCGTCCCGGAGACCACGGGCCACATGACGCTCCCGCCGGGTGCCCCGGTCGCGATGCCCAGTCCGCCACCGGCCACGGTGGTGCCGGACCCGACGACCACCACCCTTGCCGTGCTGCTCATAGGCCCGGCGGGCGCCGGGAAGACCAGCGTCGCCAAGTACTGGGCGGGCCACCGCCGCGTCCCCACCGCCCACATCAGCCTGGACGACGTCCGCGAATGGGTCCGCTCCGGCTTCGCCGACCCCCAGTCCGGGTGGAACGACAACTCCGAGGCCCAGTACCGCCTGGCCCGCCGCACCTGCGGCTTCGCCGCCCGCAACTTCCTCGCCAACGGCATCTCCTGCATCCTCGACGACGCGGTCTTCCCGGACCGCCCGGTCGTCGGCCTCGGCGGCTGGAAGCGCCATGTGGGCCCCGGTCTCCTCCCGGTCGTCCTCCTCCCCGGCCTGGACGTCGTCCTGGAGCGCAACGCGGAGCGCTCCGGCAACCGCCGCCTCACCGACGAGGAGGTCGCCCGCATCCACGGCCGCATGGCCGGCTGGTACGGCTCCGGCCTGCCGATCATCGACAACTCCCAACTGGACGTCCCGGAAACGTCCCGTGTCCTGGACGAGGTCCTCACCCGGGCGATAGCCAGCCCGCCGACGTGGTGACCTCCTGCCCTTCCCCCACCGGCCGCCGCCCCTGACCGCAGCGCGGGGCGGGGGCGCTTGTCCCGCGCCCCGCCGCGGGCCGTCGTGGTGCCGGGGCGACGCGGGCGGGCGCGGGCCCCTGACGAACCGTGCCGTCGTACCCGCCGCTGAACTCCGGGTGACGCCAGGGCGCGCCCCGCCCCGCATGGCTCCACCCAACCGGCACCAACCCCCCGCCCCTCGTACGCTCGGTCCATGCCAGAGGTGTACGCGACCCGCCGGACCCGCCTCCGTGAACGCTGCGACACGGCCGGCGGCGCGGCGGCGCTCGTCTCCCGTCCCGCGAACGTGCGCTACCTCGCGGGCGCCGCCCCCCGGGGTGCCGTCCTGCTCCTGGGCACCACCGAGGACCTCCTCCTCTGCCCACAGACTCCCGACGTCCCCGGCGCCTCCGGCACCCCGGACGCCCCCGCCGCCCCCCCCCACCACCCC
>DASTDN010000390.1:0-2288 GCA_035710365.1 Streptomyces sp.
CATGTCGATGCCGCCGATCGTCTGCTGGCCCGAGCGCGGGTCGAGGATCTTGTCGGCGAGCAGGATCATGCCCGCGCGCACGCGGGCGCGCAGCGGCTCCATGAGGCCGAAGAGGACGGCCAGCTTGGAGATGGTCGTCGACTCGCCGCCGGGCAGGACGAGGCCGTCGACCGCGGCGAGTTCCTCGGGGCGCCTGACCGGCCCGGCCACGGCTCCGGCCGCGGCCAGGGCCGCCAGGTGCTCCCGTACGTCGCCCTGGAGGGCCAGGACGCCGATGACAGGTGCGTCGCTCATGGGTGGTTACCAGCCGCGGTTGGCGTAGCGCTCGGACTCCGGGAGGGTGTCGCAGTTGATGCCGACCATGGCCTCGCCGAGGTCGCGGGACGCGTCCGCGATGATCTTCGGGTCGTCGAAGAAGGTGGTGGCCTTCACGATGGCGGCGGCGCGCTTGGCGGGGTCGCCGGACTTGAAGATGCCGGAGCCGACGAAGACGCCCTCCGCGCCGAGCTGACGCATCAGGGCGGCGTCGGCGGGGGTCGCCACGCCGCCCGCGGAGAACAGCACGACGGGCAGCTTGCCCAGCTCGGCGGTCTCCTTGACCAGCTCGTACGGGGCGCGCAGCTCCTTGGCGGCGGCGTACAGCTCGTTGTTGTCGCAGCCGCGCAGGCGGGCGATCTCGTGCTTGATCTGGCGCAGGTGGCGGACCGCCTCGACGACGTTTCCGGTGCCGGCCTCCCCCTTGGAGCGGATCATGGCCGCGCCCTCGGCGATGCGGCGCAGGGCCTCGCCGAGGTTGGTGGCACCGCAGACGAAGGGGGTGGTGAACGCCCACTTGTCGGAGTGGTTGACCTCGTCGGCCGGGGTGAGGACCTCGGACTCGTCGATGTAGTCCACACCGAGGGACTGCAGGACCTGCGCCTCGACGAAGTGGCCGATGCGGGACTTGGCCATCACGGGGATGGACACCGCGCCGATGATGCCCTCGATCATGTCCGGGTCGGACATCCGGGCCACGCCGCCGTCCTTGCGGATGTCGGCCGGGACCCGCTCCAGGGCCATGACGGCGACGGCGCCCGCGTCCTCGGCGATCTTCGCCTGCTCCGGCGTGACGACGTCCATGATCACGCCGCCCTTGAGCTGTTCGGCCATGCCTCGCTTCACGCGGGCGGTGCCGGTCTCGGGAGCCTGGTTCTCGGTGCTGGACACGGGTGACCTCACTGACGGGAGAGGGGGATTCTGCAGCACTGAGGAAACGGGAGAGGACCAGGCCACAGCAAGAGCCAATGAGGAGGCGGTGGATCGTTTTTCCCGCCCGGCCCGTCTCCCGTCCGCGAGGCACGGGCGGCCCGCACCCCGCGCGGGCAGGCCTGCGCCGGGCCGGGCCGTTCGGATCTTCGTGGCCCGGGGCCGCGGCGCCGGACGCGGTGCGCCGCCGGGCGGAGCACGACCCCGCGTACCGGGCGCACCCGGGTCGTACGACGAGGCGCCGTGGCCGTCGCCGCGGGCCCGCGGCGATCCACACGGCCCGGCCCGGCTAGGCGGCGGACCGGTCCACCAGCGCCGTCGGGGGTTCGTCGTCCATCTCGAAGGCCAGCGGGAACGGGGCGTGCCCGGCCAGCCGGAACCAGCGCACCTTGCGGTGCCGGCGCAGCGCCCGCGCCGCCCGCACGGCGTCGTTGTGGAAACGCCGCGCCATCGGCACCCTGCGGACCGCCTCGGTCAGTTCCCGGGCGGCCTCCTCACCGCCGGGCGCCTCCCGCACCGCCTCCACCTGCGGCGCCTCCCCGAACACGGCGCGCAGGGCCTGGCTCAGCTCGCTCTCGGCGACCTCCCGCTGCTCCTCCTCGGACTGGCGCGCGGCGTGCGCGGCCTCGTACAGCACGATCGACGCGGCCGGGTCGAGCACCCCGGAGGTGGCCAGTTCCTGGGCGACGGAGGCCCGGCGCAGCAGTTGCGCGTCGAGCGCGGCGCGGGCGGCGTCGATACGGGTGTGCAGCCGGTCCAGCCGCCCGGCGGTCCAGCTCAGATAGAGGCCGATCGCGACGAGCCCGACGAGGATCCAGATGAGGGTTGCGGTCACGTGCGGCAACGTTACCGGGACGCCCCGCGGCACCCGGCGGGTGCCTGCGGACGGCGCCCCGGCCGGGCCGCAGGGCCCTGACCGGGCGGCCCCGCGGCCCGGCCGGTCAGTCCCGTGCCAGTCCCAGCCGCGCCCGCAGGCCCGTCGTCCTGTCGTCCGCCGCCACCGCCGCCGCGCCCGCCGTCACCGTCTCGTAGACCGACAGGAT
>DASTDN010000391.1:0-5592 GCA_035710365.1 Streptomyces sp.
CGCCGCGACCTGGCCCGGCTGATCGCGGCCGACGAACTCGACCTCGCCCGTCAGGACGCGGTGTTCCGCGCGCGGTGGGGCCCCGGCCTGCTGGACCTGTTCCGGAGCCTGCGCCCGCTGCTGGGCGAGGCGGTGTGGCACGACTGCGAGACGGTCCTCACCGCCCGGTACCGCCGCCCGGCCTGAGCCCCGGCGCGCCGTCCCCGGCGGGCGGCTTGCGGACGAGCAGCATCGCCTGCCGCGTCACCTCGCCCTTCTCCTCGTACGGCTCCCGCACGGTCCGGCTGTACGGGGCGAGGCCCGCCTCCGCCAGCAGCCGGGAGACCTGCCCGGGACGGCGGCGCAGGAAGGCCAGCGTGACGTCGTGCCCGAAGGGCCGGTCGTGGGTGCGCGGCACGTCGCCGACCTGGAAGCCGACCAGCAGATACCCGCCGGGCGCGAGGACGCGCGCGAGTTCCGCGAAGAGCGCGGGCAGCCGCTCGTCGGGCGTGTGGATGGTGGAGTACCAGGACACGGCTCCCGCCAGCGATCCGTCGGGCAGGCCGAGGTCGAACATGGAGCCCTGCTCGAACCGCAGCCCCGGATGGTCGCGCCGGGCGATGGCCAGCATGGACTCCGACAGGTCGAGGCCGTACGTGTCCAGGCCCAGCGAAGCGAGGTGAGTGGTGATCAGGCCGGTCCCGCAGCCCAGGTCGGCCACCCGCCCGCCGGCCCCGACCAGCTCGGCGAACGTGGCCAGAACCGACCGGTCCACGGGGGAGCTGGGCTCGGCGCGGACCCGGTCCGCGTAGTCCTCGGCAATGGCGTCGTAGAAGACGCGGGTGTCGTGCTCGTATGTCATGGGCGGGGACCATAGCGGCTGTCACCGACAGTGCCGCCGCGCCCGCCGGACCGTAACGGAACCGGCAAGCGGTAACCGGGAAGCGCGATACCGGAAACGGAAACGGAATTCGACTGATCCTGTACGGAGGTCCCGTTTGTGCGGAGGGCTCCCGCGACGGCCCGTATGGCGACATCGGAGGGACCACCGGAGAGGACGGCCGCACTGCCGGAGACGGCGGGGATGACGAGATGGCGGGGATTGGCGGAGACGGCGGGAAGGCGGGGATGCCGGATGCCGGGACGGCGGCGGTGGCGGCCGCGTCGGAGAAAGTTCGCCGGGAGTTCACCGGAGCGGGACGGCAATGGGGGCGGCGGTCCCGGGCCGGGAAGTGAATGCGCTCACCGCTGTGAAAAACAGGCGCGGGTGAGGGATGCCGGGAAAAGGCAGGAGCCCCGTCGCCTGACGGCGCGGGGCTCCTTGGTGTTACTTGTCAGACAGGGGTGACGTTCTCCGCCTGCGGACCCTTCGGGCCCTGGGTGACGTCGAAGGACACCTGCTGGTTCTCCTCAAGCGAACGGAAACCGGTCGCGTTGATCGCGGAGTAGTGGACGAAGACGTCGGGGCCGCCGCCTTCTTGGGCGATGAATCCAAAGCCCTTTTCGGCGTTGAACCACTTAACGGTTCCGGTAGCCATAAGCCCTCCTTGGGCCCAAAGGGTTGCCCTGCTCCAGAACCAGCAAGTGTGAAGAAGAATTCTGCACAACTGCCTATGCCTGAGAATGACGAGAGCCCGCGGTCACATGCTCCGCAGGCTCTGTACTGCAAGGGAAACCAAACTGCAACTTGCGATGAGCCTAGCATGCAGAGGTCCCGATGCAATAGAGGCCAAGATCACTTCACCCGAATGTTTGAAGATCTCTTCCGCGGGCCCGTGGGAAGCCCCCGGCGGGACGCGGCGGGGCGGCGGACGGGCCGTCACCGCCGGGGCGGCGGGGGCGCCCACGGGGGCGGCGGACTGATCCCGCACCCCGGCGGTTAGCCTCACGATGTGGACAATTCTCGCACCCGGCCGCGTGTCGGCCACATCCAGTTCCTGAACTGCCTGCCCCTGTACTGGGGTCTCGCGAGAACGGGCACGCTCCTCGACTTCGAGCTCACGAAGGACACCCCGGAGAAGCTCAGCGAGAAACTGGTGCAGGGCGACCTCGACATCGGCCCGATCACCCTCGTCGAGTTCCTCAGGAACGCGGACGACCTGGTCGCCTTCCCCGACATCGCCGTCGGCTGCGACGGCCCCGTCATGTCGTGCGTGATCGTCTCGCAGGTCCCGCTGGAACGCCTCGACGGCGCCCGCGTCGCCCTCGGCTCGACCTCCCGCACCTCCGTGCGGCTCGCGCAGCTGATGCTGGCGGAGCGTTTCGGCGTACGGCCGGACTACTACACGTGCCCGCCCGACCTGTCCCTGATGATGCGTGAGGCGGAGGCCGCCGTACTGATCGGCGACGCCGCGCTGCGCGCCAACCTGCACGACGGGCCGCGCTACGGGCTCCAGGTGCACGACCTCGGCGCGCTGTGGAAGGAGTGGACGGGCCTGCCGTTCGTCTTCGCGGTGTGGGCGGCGCGCCGGGACTACCTGGAGCGCGAACCGGTCATCACCCGCAAGGTCCACGAGGCCTTCCTCGCCTCCCGCAACCTCTCCCTGGAGGAGGTCGCCAAGGTCGCCGAGCAGGCGGCCCGCTGGGAGGCCTTCGACGAGCGGGTGCTGGAGAAGTACTTCACGACCCTCGACTTCCGCTTCGGCGGGCCGCAACTGGAGGCGGTCGCGGAGTTCGCCCGCCGCGTCGGCCCGGCCACGGGCTTCCCGGCGGACGTGACGGTGGACCTGCTCCGGCCGTAGCGGCGTCTCCCGGAGGGTGAGGGACGGCGCGCCCGGCGGGGTTCTACCCTGCTGGGGGAGTCCTGCGGGGGGACTTGCGACCCGTACGGGGAGGGGTGGACGGCCATGCAGCCGCTCGGAGCCGACGAGCCGACCGTCGTGGGGCCCTACCGGCTGCTGGGCCGGCTCGGCTCCGGCGGCATGGGCCGGGTGTACCTGGGGCGCAGCGCGGGAGGCCGCACGGTCGCCGTGAAGATCGTGCACCCGCACTTCGCGCTGGACGAGGAGTTCCGCGCGCGGTTCCGCCGTGAGGTGGAGGCGGCGCGGCGGGTGGGCGGCGCGTGGACGGCGCCCGTGCTGGAGGCGGACCCGGAGGCGCCGGTGCCGTGGGTGGCGACGGCGTACGCGGCGGGCCCGTCCCTCACGACGGCCGTCGCCGACGGCGGCCCCCTGCCGGTCCACACGGTACGGGCGCTGGGCGCGGGCCTGGCCGAGGCGCTGACGGCGGTGCACGCCCTGGGGCTCGTCCACCGGGACGTGAAACCGTCGAACGTCCTGCTCACCCTGGACGGGCCGCTGCTGATCGACTTCGGCATCGCGCGGGCCACGGACGGCACGGCGTCCCTGACGTCGACCGGAGTCTCGATCGGCTCGCCCGGCTACATGGCGCCCGAGCAGATCCTGGGCAAGGGCGTCACGGGCGCGTCGGACGTGTTCTCGCTGGGCGCGGTCCTGGCCTTCGCGTCGACCGGCGCGCCGCCCTTCCAGGGCGACTCCTCGGCCGCGCTGCTCTACAAGGTCGTCCACGAGGAACCCGAACTCGGCGGCCTGGACGGCGCGATACGGCACCTGGCGTCGGCGTGCCTGGCGAAGGACCCCGACGCCCGCCCCGCCCCGGCCGAACTGGCCGAGCGTCTGGCGCCCGGCGGGGCCGCCCGGCTGGTCGCGGGCGGCTGGCTGCCGGGCACGCTGGTGGAGCGGGTCAGCCGGAGCGCCGTACGGCTGCTGAACCTGGAGGCGGCGGGTGGCCCGGGCGACGGGGCCGCGTCCGGCCCGGTGGACTTCAGCCGCCCGGCGATCGGACCGCGGAGCGGGGAGGGCGGGCACGGCCCCGGCGCCGCCGTGCCACCGGGGCGGTTCGGCCCGGCACCCGTGATGACGCTGCCGGAGACGGAAGGCGCCGCGGGGCCGCCGGGCACACCTGCGGGGGCGCTTTCCGGCGCCTGGCCGGGGGCGGCACCGGCGGTGACGGCGGGCGGCGCCGGGCCGTCGTCCGCGGACGGCGGGTCCCCGTCGCCCCGGCCTCCCGCGCCTCCCGGGGCGGACCCGTCCCCCGGCCGGTTCTCCGTCTCCGTGGCCGCCACGTCCGCCCCCGGCGCCGCGGGCCGCGGCCGACGCCTGAGCTGCACGGTCGCCCTCGCCGTCGCGGGCGCGATGGCGGCGGTGACGGTCGGCTCCATGGTCGTGTTCGACCTGCTGCCGGGAGGCGCCGGCGACGACAACGCGAGCGACGACGGCGCCTACGCGTCCCCGAAGCCCGGCGCGACGGGCGGCGGGACCGGGACGGCGTCCGCGGTGCCCGCCCGCTACCTGGGGACGTGGGAGGGCGCGGGCACGGTGCTCGACGGCTCCCTGCCCGCCGGGACGTTCCGGCTCACGGTGCAACGCGCCCGCGTCGGCGGGGAACTGGGGCGCATCACGCAGACGGACCACCTGGGCGGCGTCTGCACCGACGTCCTCACCCTGAAGCAGGTCACGAAGAAGCAGTTGGTGGCGGCCTCGGCCGGCGCCGAAAAGAACGGCGGTCACTGCAACCAGGCCGCGGCGACGGTACGCCTCAGCCCGGTCGGTGACGACCTGAAGTACGTGTCGGACAGCAAGGCGTCCGGCTATCCCGAGGCGCGCATGTCGAAGGTCGAGTAGCCGCCGCACATCCTGGAGGAGGGGGCAGCGTGCCCGATCCGGTCGTCGTCGTTGCCGCCGTGGCCGCCGTGTGGGGCGCCGCGGCCGGAGCCCTGCTGCCCCGCGCCGCGTACCGCTTCTCCGTCCCCTCCGGCGAGGCGTGGCGCACGCGGTGCCCCCGGGACCACCCGCTGCGCGGCTGGCTCGGGCGGGCGCGCTGCGGGCCCTGCGGGGACGCGGCCTACGGGAGCCGGGGCGCGGGGCTCGCCGTGCTCACCGGGTCGGTCTGCGTGCTGCTCGCCCTCGCCACCGGGCCCCGCCCCGAGCTGGCCGTGTGGCTGCTGCTCGCGCCGGCCGGTGTGCTGCTGGCGGCCGTCGACCTCCGGGTGCAGCGGCTGCCCGACCCGCTCACCCTGCCGCTCGCGGGCGCCGCCCTCGCCCTGCTGGGCGCGACCGCCCTCGTGCCCGAGCACGCCGGGCGGTGGACGACCGCCCTGCTGGGCGCCCTCGCCCTCGGCGCCGGCTACTTCGTGCTGTTCCTCCTCAGCCCCGGCAGCATGGGCTTCGGGGACGTGAAGCTCGCCCTCGGCGCGGGCGCCGTCCTCGGCTGGTACGGCTGGCCGGCCGTCATGCTCGGCACCTTCGCCGGATTCCTGCTGGGCGCGCTCTACGGCGCCGCGCTCGTCGTCGCCCGGCGGGCCGGCCGCAAGACCGCCATCCCCTTCGGGCCGTTCCTCCTCGTGGGCACCTGCCTCGGTCTCCTCGCGGGCGCGTACGGAGCGTAGGCCGGGCCCGGGACGGCCCGCCCCGCGCCCGTCCGCCGCCCGCCCCGCGGGCGGCGGGCGCGGGCGGCAACCAGCCGACCCCGGCCACGCGGTCCCGCCCGCGGGCGCCGGGGTGGGCGCGGGCTTCCGCCACGGGTGCCGGTGCGGACCGCGGTCCCTCCGCGGGCGCGCGGGCGGCGTCCGCCCGAAAACCCCGCTGGCGTACG
>DASTDN010000392.1:0-2058 GCA_035710365.1 Streptomyces sp.
GCGCAAGCGCCTCCGCGAGATCTTCGCGGATGTCCTCCACGTGCCGGGTGTGCGACGCGTAGTCCACCGCGATCCGCCGCACCCGCACCCCGTCACCGGACAGCACCTCCAACACCTCGGCCAGGGCCTGCGTGTCACCCGCGACCACGACCGACGAGGGCCCGTTGACCGCCGCCACCTCGACCCGGTCCGCCCACGGCCCCAGCCGCGTACCGGCTTCTTCCGCGCCAAGCGCCACGGACGCCATGCCACCCCGCCCAGACAACCGCGCCGCGATAGCCCGGCTCCGCAACGCCACCACGCGTGCCGCATCCTCCAACGACAACGCACCCGCCACACACGCAGCCGCAATCTCACCCTGCGAATGACCGACCACCGCATCCGGCCGGACACCCACCGACCCCCACACAGCAGCCAGCCCCACCATCACCGCGAAACTCGCCGGCTGCACCACATCCACCCGATCCAACAACCCCGGGTCACACTCACCCCGCAGCACATCGACGAGCGACCAGTCCACCCACCTCCCCAACGCGGCAGCACACTCGCTCACCCGCTCGGCGAAGACCGGCGAGGAATCCAGCAGCTCCCGCCCCATCCCCACCCACTGCGACCCCTGACCAGGGAAAACCCACACCACCCGACCCGAAAGGCCGGAACCGGCGCTACCCGCCACCGTCCCGGCGGCGCCCTCCCCGCGCGCGAGCGCCCTGAGCCCCGTCAGCGCCTCACCCTCCGAACCGGCCACCACCACCGCACGCTCACCCAGCACCGCCCGGCCCGACACCAACGCCCCCGCCACACCCCCCAACGGCGCGCCCCCCGACTCCACGAAGGAGGTCAACCGCCCCGCCTGACCGGCCAGGGACCCGGCGCTGCGCGCCGACACCACCAACGGCACCACACCCACGGACGGCACAGCAGACGACGCCTCCCCGGCGGACGGCTCCTCGACCGGCGCCTCCTCCAGGACGAGATGCGCGTTCGTGCCGCTGACGCCGAACGACGAGACCCCGGCCCGGCGGGGACGGGCACCCCGCTCCCACTCCCGCGCCTCCGTCAGCAGCTCCACCGCACCCGCCGACCAGTCGACCTCGGTCGTGGGCTCCCGTACGTGCAAGGTCGCCGGAAGCACGCCGTGCCGCAGCGCCTGCACCATCTTGATCACGCTGCCCACGCCCGCCGCCGCCTGCGTATGGCCGATGTTCGACTTCAGCGACCCCAGCCACAACGGCCGCCCGGGCTCCCGGCCCTGCCCGTACGTCGCCAGCAACGCCTGCGCCTCGATCGGATCACCCAGCGCCGTCCCCGTCCCGTGCCCCTCCACCACGTCCACGTCCGAGGCCGACAGCCCCGCGCTCGCCAACGCCCGCCGGATCACCCGCTGCTGCGACGGACCATTCGGCGCGGTCAGGCCGTTCGACGCACCGTCCTGATTGACCGCGCTGCCGCGTACGACGGCCAGTATCCGGTGCCCGCGCTCCCGCGCCACCGACAGCCGCTCCAGGAGCACCACGCCCACGCCCTCGGCGAGCCCCATGCCGTCCGCACCCGACGAGAACGCCTTGCACCGCCCGTCCTCGGCGAGTCCCCGCTGCCGGGAGAACGCGACGAAGTTGCCGGGTGTGGCCATGACCATCGCGCCGCCCGCGAGCGCCATCGAGCACTCGCCCTGCCGCAGCGACTGGCCCGCCAGGTGGATGGCCACCAGCGAGGACGAGCACGCCGTGTCCAGCGTCACCGCGGGGCCTTCGAAGCCGAAGACGTACGACACCCGGCCCGACGCGACGCTCGACGACGCTCCCGTGCCCGCGAATCCCTCGGATTCGGGCGTGACCACGCCGGAGCCGGCGCCGTAGCCCTGCCCGGACAGGCCGGAGAACACGGCGACGTCGGTGCCTTTGAGGGAGAGCGGGTCGATGCCGGCGCTCTCCAGGGCCTCCCACGACGTCTCCAGCAACAACCGCTGCTGCGGGTCCATCGCCAGCGCCTCACGCGGCGAGATCCCGAAGAAACCCGCGTCGAACAGACCCGCTCCCCGCAGGAAACCGCCCTCAC
>DASTDN010000393.1:0-6888 GCA_035710365.1 Streptomyces sp.
ACGTCCTCGACGTCGTAGGGCCCCCGGCCCAGCGGGGGCCCGGGCGGCGGCTTGAGCATCATGTCGCGGATCTTGACGTTGACCTTCTCGACGATCCGCCGCGCCGCCGCCTCGGACGGCGCGGCGAGCGCGGCGGTCAGCGCGTCCTCGGCCTCCTTGCGCAGCGCGAGCGCGGGCGGCAGCACCGTGACGCCCTCCCGGGCCGTCTTCCGCCTGACCCACCACAGCTCGTCGTACGCCGCCTCCACCTCGCGCGGCAGCGGCGCCCCCGCGCCCGGCAGCCCGTCGAACTCCCCGCGCTCCTGCGCGTCGCGGATCTGCTTGTCCACCCACGACTCGAACGGCACGCCGGGTGGCTTTCGCTCGGTCATGCGGCCATTGTGCCGGACGCCGTGGTACCGGGCGATCTATCATGCGGCGGCGGTGCGCCGACCGGCGCGCGCACACGGCCGCTCCCCGACGGGTGGCCGCACCGGCAGTCCGGAGTCCCAGGAGGAGCGCTCGTGCTCGAACTCACCATGGCCGCCGTGTCCGCGGCGGACGAGGGCGCCACGGCCGGCATGCTCATGGCCGAGGCTCCCAGCGAGCCGGACTCGGTGCTGCGGGTGGGCCGCGACCGCTCCGTGTGCCGGCTGGCGACACCGGACGACTGGCTGTTCGTGTCGCGGGCGCACCTGGAGTTCCGGTGCGGCGCGGACGGCGGCTGGCAGCTCACGTGGCTGCGCGGCTCGCTGGCCGAACCGTCCTCCGAGGTACGGCTGACCGTCGCCGGCCAGACCCGGGCCGTGCCCTACGGCGGGACCGTGCCGCTGCCCCGGGGCGGCAGCGGTGACGTCGTCATCCAGGACCGCGCCGCCCCGCGCAGCGTCAGCGTGGGCTTCTACCACGAGGTGTGACCCGCGCCGGCCGCTCCCGGCCCCCTGCCTAGTCCCGCACCCGGGCGAGTGCGAAGCCGTCGTAGCCCTTGCTGCCGACGGTCTGCAGGGCCGTGCCGTCCAGCCGCGGGTGGCTGCCGATGAGTTCGATGGCGGCACGGGTTCCCACGATGTCCGGCTCGGTTCCGGCGGGGTTGGCGACCCGGCCGCCGCGCACCACGTTGTCGACGACGATCAGGCTGCCCGGCCGGGTCAGCCGGAGGGCCCACTCCACGTAGTGCGGGTTGTTGGCCTTGTCGGCGTCGACGAAGACGAGGTCGAAGGGCGGCGGGTGCTCGTCGGCGAGCTTCGGCAGCGACTCCAGCGCGGGCCCCACCCGCACCTCCACGATCTGGTCCAGGCCGGCCCGCGCGATGTTGCGGGTGGCGACCTCGGCGTGCCGGGGGCTGTACTCCAGGGTGACCAGCCGTCCGTCGGCGGGCAGGGCGCGGGCCAGCCAGATGGTGCTGTAACCGCCGAGGGTGCCGATCTCCAGGACGGTGCGGGCGCCCTGCACCCGGGCGAGGAGGTGGAGCAGCTTGCCCTGGGTCGCGGTGACGCCGACCTGCGGCAGGCCGGCCGCGTCGCTGTCGCGCAGGGCGGCGGCGAGCGCCTCGTCGTGCGGGGTGAGGTGGCTGGTGAAGTAGTCGTCGACCGCGTCCCAGAGCGGAGACTCGCTCATGGCCCCTGCCTTTCCTGTCCTGTCGTGTCCCGTCCTGTCCTGAACGGCTGTGTGTGCATACCCCGTATCCCGCGCTTCGCGTCCGCGCGGCGCAGACGGCGCCGGATCCACCACAGCAGGCCGAGGACCACCCCGACGACGACCAGCGCGAACCCGCCCCCGAGCACCAGCACGTACACCGGGAGCCCGGCGACCTTCATCAGCCGGTCCCGGTGGATCACTTCCCGGTAGGGGGCGTCGTTCGCGGCGCGCAGCAGCGTGTGGTCGCCGGAGATCCGGGAGGGCGACGGGAACTCCTGGTCGATGGCCGTGAGGTACGGCGTGCCGTCGGCGAGACCGCCGAGGCCGGCGGCGCGTGAGGCGACGTTCCCGGCGAAGGCGACGCGGGGCGCCTCACCGCCGATGGTGCTCTCGGGCCGCACGCGGTGCGCGGAGAGCACGTACAGCCGCAGCGACTGCGGCGTGGCGGCCAGCCGGGACAGGCGCATCGGGTAGACGGGCGCGTCGGAGGCGAAGGTCAGGTGGAGGGGGTCGAGGGTGCCGGACAGGGCGGCGCCCCCCTCGGGCGCGAGCCGGACGGCGACGTACTCCCACTCCTGCTCGACGTACGGCTTCAGGGCGCTGTCCAGGCGGGCGGGCAGGGAGAAGCCGTTGTCGTGGAGCCAGGTCTCCAGGGCGTCGGGGTCGTTCGCGGTGAGCCGGGCCACGTCGAACGGGCCGAGGCGCTGCCGGTCGACGACGCCGACGCCCGCCGGTGCGCCGGTCCGGGGGGCGGCAGCGGCGCCGTCGGCCTGGTCGTCGAACGGCCACAGGTCGTCGGGCCAGAAGTGGAAGCGGTCGCGGTACACCGGGGCGGTGACGTCGGCCAGGGTCCCGAACAGCCCGGCGTCACCGAGGCGGACGTCGGCGCGGTGCGGGACCGGCATGATCCAGGCGGCCCGCTCGGCGTCGCCGCCGACCGTGAGGCTCATCACGATCTGTTCCTCGCGGCCGTCCCAGCGGACCACGGACGTCTCGCGGTCCACGGACACATGACGCTGCCCGGACGTCACCATGGCGCCGCAGCCGCAGGCGTGGGCCGGGGCGGCCAGGGACGCCAACTGCACGGCGAGCAGGGCGAGGACCAGGGCGAACACGCGGGCCCGGCCGCTCGCGGGCCGGGCGGGGAGCCCGGTGGGCCGCCGGGTGACGGGCCGGGTGCGGGGCCTGGAGCCGGGGCGCGTCAGGGGCCGGATGCCGGGCATGTCAGGGAGTCCCTCCGCCGATGGGTTGCCGGGGCAACAGACGGTGTGATCGCGGGGGCGGTTCCCGTACGGCCCGCCGCGCGCCGCTCCGGCCGGCGGCCCCACCGCGTCCTTCACGCCGGAGCGGCACATACCTCATAAGGTTCGTGAAGTGCCCCAGAACGGGGCATGAGGGTGAGGTGTACGGGCCTGCGGCGCACGCGTCCGGGCGCACGGGTCGGGAGGCCGGCGGGACGTGGCGGACGCGGACGCGGGATGCGGTGGGGCGGGGGCGCGGGCGGACACGGGGCACGGGAAGGCCGGTGGCGGCGGGACGGCGGACCACGGCCGGTCCGGGACGCGGGCGCGCACGGCGGCGGGCCCCGCCCTGTGGGCCGCCGCGGCGACGCTCGCCCTCGCCCTCGCTCTGCTCACCCGCGCCACCGGTTCGGTCCCCGTCGCCGCCGCGGCAGCCGCCGCCGTCGCCGGAGCGGTCGCCGTCGCTCTCGTGGCGGCGCGGACCCTGCCCCGGCCGGTGGGCGGACGCACGGCCCTCCTCGCCGCGCCCGCCGTACTCAGCCTGTCGGCGCTGTCGCTGCCGGTGCGCCGCTGGACCCCGGGCCTCTCGGTGCCCGCCGCCCTCCTGCCCGCCCTGCTCGTCCTCCTGGTCCTCGCCGGCTGCCTCATGACCCGCCGTCAGCGAGCCGGCGGCGCCCTCGTCGGCGTGGCGGCGGCCCTCCAGCCGGCCGCCCTGCTCTTCGCCCTGCTCCTCCACCTCACCGGCCGCGGCCGCGCCGCCGTCACCGCGGGCGTGACGTTCGCGGCCTGCGCCGTCCTCGCCGGGACGGTGCCGCCGTACGACGCGTACGCCCACCTGGCGCACCTGCCGCCCGCCGACGGGCTCGCCGACCCGTCCCTGCGCGGCGCGCTCGACCGCCTCGGCGCCACCGGCCCGCGGGGGACCGCCCTGCTCCTGGTGCTGGGCGGGGCCGTCGCCGCCCTCGGCCTGCGCCGCGCCGTGCGCTACGCCCGCGACGGGCAGCCCCTGCTCGCCCTGGCGGTCACCGGCTGCGCCGCCGCCGTCGTGGCGCCGACACCCTGGCCGCACCTGTTGCTGTGGCTGCCGCTCACGATGGCGGGCCGCGTCGGCCGGCACGCCTGCGACCGCCCGCTCTGGCCGTTCGCCGTCGTCCTGGTGACGACGCTGCCCGGGACGGCTCTGCTGCCGGACGTGACGGTGCTGCACCCGCTGCGCGAGAACCTCGTCCTGCTCGCGGCCCTCGCCGCCGCCACGGCCGTACGGTTCCTGCCGCGCACGTCACCGCACCACCGCTCACCCGTCCCGGTGGAGCACACGGCCCCGCCCCCGGCCGGGCGGACACCGCGGACGCTGCTGCGCCCCGTCCCGAGCCGCCCGAACCTCCTCCTCGAACTGCTCCTGATCCGCCTCGCGTACGCCGCCTACGCGCAGGTGCGGCACGCGGTGAGCGGCGGACGGGGGCGCGCCGAGGAACACGGCCGGGAGATCCTCCGCCTGGAGAGGTTCCTGCGGCTGGACGTCGAGCGCGCGGTCAACGGGGCCGTGCTGCGGGCCGACCGGCTGCGCGGCTTCTTCGACGTCTACTACACGTCGTTCCACTTCGCCGTCCCGCTGGCGGTGCTCGGCGTCCTGTACTGGCGCCGCCCGGCCGACTACCGCTGGGCGCGCTCCGCGCTGGGCCTCGGCACCCTTTTCGCCCTGCTCGGTTTCTGGCTGTACCCGCTGGCACCGCCGCGCCTCATGCCGGGCCTCGGGATCGTCGACACGGTGCACGGCGCGCAGGACCTCGCCCGGCCGGACTACGGCACCCTCACCGCGCTGACCAACCCGTACGCGGCCATGCCGTCGCTGCACTTCGGCTGGGCGCTGTGGTGCGGCGTGGTGGTCGTGGTGCTGGCGCCGAGGGCGTGGCTGAAGGCGCTGGGCCTGCTGCACCCGCTGTGCACGGCGGGTGCGATCGTGGCGACCGGCAACCACTGGGTGCTGGACGCGGCGGGCGGCGCGCTGGTGATCGGCGCGGGCTTCGGCCTGCTGCGCGTGCTGCGGGGGCGGGGGCCGGGGCGGACTGCGCGGGCGGGGGCGGGGCAGCGGTCCGGGGTGGGGCCGCAGGCGGAAGCAGGGGCGCGGGCGACCGGGGCACCGAAGACGGCACCCCGACCGCCCTAACCCGCCCCGCCCGGTCCGCCTCGGGTGGCCGGTCCGCCTCGGGTTTCGGCGGGGGTGTCGTCCGGGGCGGTGCCCGGTCTGCCCCGCGCCTCGGCCGGAGTGTCGTCCCGGGCTGCGTCCGGCGCCTCGGCGGGGGCGTCGTCCCGCACCGTGCCCGGTCCGCCCCGCGCTTCGGCCGGAGCGTCCTCCCGGCCTCCGCCCGGTGCCTCGGCGGGGGCGTCCTCCCGGGCTTCGCCCGGCACCTCGGCGGGGGCGTCCGGTGCCCCTGCCGACGAACCGCCCGGCGTTTCGAACGCCACCGGTGCCTCGAAGGCCGCCCGCCGGGTCGCGCGGCGCAGGGCGCGCAGGACCGGCCGGCCCAGCGTCAGCGTCAGCAGGACCGTGACGGCGGCCCGGCCCAGGTCCCAGCCCAGCGACGTGGCCAGGCAGTAGGCGACGAAACGCGCCAGGTTCGCGGAGACCGGCGCGTCCGGGTCGAAGGCGATGTTCGAGGACAGGGCGCCGAGGAAGGGCCAGCCCGCCATGTTCATCACCGTGCCGTAGGCGAAGGCGGCGAGGAAGCCGTACCCGGCCAGCAGGACCAGCTCCGCCCGGCCGCGCAGCCGGTCCGCGTCCGGCAGCAGGCCCGCGCCCATCGTGAACCAGCCCATCGCCAGCATCTGGAACGGCATCCACGGACCCACACCGCCCGTGAGCAGCGCCGACGCGAACATCGTCACCGAGCCCAGCACGAAGCCGAAGCCCGGTCCGAGGACCCGGCCGCTGAGCACCATCAGGAAGAACATCGGCTCGATACCGGCCGTGCCCGCCCCGATCGGCCGCAGCGCCGCGCCCGTCGCCGCCAGCACGCCCAGCATCGACACGGCCTTCGGGCCGAGCCCGGACTCCGAGATCGTCGCCGCCGCCACCGCGGTCAGCAGCACCAGCAGGCCCGCGAACAGCCAGGGCGCGTCCTGCGCGTGCGCCGCGACCTGCGAGGTCGGCGGCGCCAGGAACGGCCAGCCCACCGCCGCCACCCCGACCGCGCCGACGAGCAGCAGGGCGGCGACCGAGCGCGGGCCGAGCCGGACGGCCCGCACCCGCCGCACGGGCCCGCGGAGGGACCGCCGCCCGCCGTCCCCCGTCACGACGCGGCCTCCGTCACCCCGCGTGCGCCCGCCGCCGGCCCGCCCGGCGCCACCGCCGCCGGATGCCCTAGCGCCTCCCGGACCTGGGCCACCGTCAGCCACTGCTGCGGCGCGAGGACCTTCGCGACCTGCGGGGCGAAGGACGGGGACGACACCACGACCTCCGCCGTCGGGCCGTCCGCGATGACCTCGCCGTCGGCCAGCAGCACCACCCGGTGGGCGAGTTCGGCGGCCAGTTCCACGTCGTGGGTGGCCAGGACGATGGCGTGCCCCTCGGCGGCCAGCCCCCGCAGCAGCCCGACCAGCCGGGCCTTCGCCGCGTAGTCCAGGCCGCGGGTCGGCTCGTCCAGCAGGAGCAGGGGCGGACGGGCCGTCAGGACGACGGCCAGCGCGAGCGTGAGGCGCTGCCCCTCGGACAGGTCGCGCGGGTGGGTGTCGTCGCCGACCCCGGGGAGGAGCCCGGCGAGCAGCGCGCGGCAGGTGCCCGGCTCCGCGTCCGCGTCCCGGTCGGCGGCGCGGCACTCGGCGGCGACCGTGTCGGCGTACAGCAGGTCGCGCGGCTCCTGCGGTACGAGCCCCACGTGGCGCACGAGATCGCGCGGGGGCGTCCGGTGCGGCACGGCGCCGCCGACGCGGACGGAGCCGGTGGCCGGGCCGACGAGTCCGACGAGCGCGCCGAGCAGTGTGGACTTCCCCGCGCCGTTGCGGCCCATCAGGGCGACCGTCTCGCCCGGGG
>DASTDN010000394.1:0-2820 GCA_035710365.1 Streptomyces sp.
GCCCTGCGCGTGCACGACACCGTGATCACCGCCGTCGCGCCGGGCACGGTGACACCTTCCGGCTCCGATCACTTCGCCGTGTTCACCCCCTACTTCCACCGCTGGTCCCGGGAGGCGTTGCGCAAACCCCTGCCCGCGCCGCGTGCCGTTCGCGTCCCCGGCTCGGTGCGCGGCGAGCCGCTGCCCCGCCGTGCGGCCGTGTCCGGCGTCTCGCCCGGTGTCCCGGCCGGCGGGGAGACGGCCGGGCGCGACCGGTTCTCGCGGTGGTCGCGGGCCGGACTGTCCCGGTACGAGGACCACCACGACGACCTCGCGGGTGACACCACGTCCAGGCTGTCGCCGTATCTGCATTTCGGAGCGCTCTCCCCGGTGGAACTCGTCCACCGGGCACGCGCGCACGGCGGCCCCGGAGCGGACGCGTTCGTCCGTCAGATGTGCTGGCGCGACTTCCACCACCAGGTGCTCGCGGCACGGCCCGACGCGTCCGGAACGGACTATCGCACCCGCCACGACCAGTGGCGCGACGAGGACGAGGCAGCCGAGGACATCGCCGCCTGGCGGGACGGACGGACCGGGTATCCGATCGTCGACGCGGCCATGCGCCAGTTGCGCCACGAGGGCTGGATGCACAACCGGGCACGGCTGCTGGCGGCGAGCTTTCTGACCAAGACGCTCTACGTCGACTGGCGGATCGGCGCCCGGCACTTCCTCGACCTCCTCGTGGACGGCGACATCGTCAACAACCAGCTCAACTGGCAGTGGGTCGCCGGCACCGGCACCGACACCCGCCCCCACCGCGTCCTCAATCCGCTTCTCCAGGCCAGACGGTTCGACCCGGACGGCGTCTACGTACGCCGCTGGGTCACCGAACTGAGGAGCGTGGACGGCGGAAAGGTGCACGAGCCCTGGCGCCTTCCGGCGGACGTCCGCGAGGAACTCGGGTACCCGGCCCCGCTCATCGGCCTCGCCGACGGGCTCGCACGCTTCAGGCACGCCCGCGGCCGCGACTGAGGAGACGTCCGTCGCGCACCGGCACGGGCGGACGTACGCACGCAAGAGGGGCACGGGGTGACCCGCCGCCATGAGCGTCGTGCCGTTACGCCGCTGAGGTGAGTTCGGTCGGCGTGGGTGCCGGACCGGGCAGTGATCACTGCATCCGCGACAGGCGTCCGGCGCGGGCGGGGCCGTGCGGACGACCAAGAGTGAAAGGGGCCGTGCATGCCTGGACTGTCGCCGTTGGAGGTCCCACCGGCCGAACTCGCCGACACCCCGCTCACGGCGTCCGCCACGGCGGACGCCGCCGGCAGCGTCCTGCAGCGGGTCCTCGACGAGCGACTGCGTCACTGCCGCGCCGTCGACCCCGTCTTCGCCCGGGACCTGGCCGACCGCCTCGCCGCGCTGGCCGTGCAGGGCGGCAAACGGCTGCGCACCGCGTTCGCCCACTGCGGCTGGCGCGCCGCAGGCGGTTCGGGCGACGCCACCGCGGTCCTGCGCACGGGAGCCGCCCTGGAACTGCTCCAGGCGTGCGCCCTCGTGCACGACGACGTGATGGACGGCTCCGTACAACGGCGAGGCGCCCCCGCCCTGCACGTCCGCATCGCCCGTGAGCACCGGGCGGCGGGCATGCGTGGCTCCGCGGAGTCCTTCGGCACGTCGGTCGCCGTCCTGACCGGTGATCTGGCGCTCGCCTGGGCGGACGACCTGCTGACCGAGACGGCGCTCGGCACACCGCACGGCCCGCGCCTGCACCGGGAGTGGAGGGCGATGCGCACCGAGATGGTCGCCGGACAGTACCGGGACCTGCGCGCCCAGGCCGCCCGGTCGTCCTGCGCCGAAGAGGCACTGACCATCGCCACGCTGAAGAGCGCCCTGTACACCGCCGCCCGGCCCCTCGTGCTCGGAGCGTCTCTGGCCGGAGCCGACGAGCACGTGCTGGACACGCTGCGGGCGGCCGGCCGGTGCGCCGGGCTGGCCTTCCAACTGCGTGACGACCTCCTGGGTGCCTTCGGCGACCCGGCGCTGACGGGCAAACCGGCCGACGACGACCTGCGTTCCCGCAAGCTCACCTATCTCCTCGCCGTCGCCGTCCGGCTCGCCGACGCCACCGGTGACCGCCGGGCAGGCGCGGCGCTGGCTCCGGACGCGGCCCCGACGTGCGGGAGGACCGTGGAGCGGGTGCGGGCCGCGCTGGCCCGCACCGGGGCCCGGGACCTGGTGGAAGCCAGGATCAAGGAACTGACGGACCTGAGCCTCGCCCACTTCGAACGCTCCGGCGCGGGCCCTGCCGCACGGCACGAGTTCGCCGCGCTGGTCGAGCGCGCCACGGGCCCGGCTCCGCGTGCGGGGGAGGAGGCCGCGTGAGAAGAGTGCCGGGGCCGACCGGCCACGTGGTCGTGGTGGGTGCCGGTCTTTCCGGACTGTCCTGCGCCCTGCACCTGCTGGGTGCGGGCCGGCGGGTCACCCTCGTCGAGCGGGACGCCGGTCCCGGCGGCCGGGCCGGCCGCGTGCGGCGGGGCGGCTACGAGATGGACACCGGCCCCACGGTGCTGACCATGCCGCACCTGGCCGACGAGGCGTTCGCCGCCGTCGGCGACAGCCTTCACCGCCGCGTCACGCTGACGGCCCTGGATCCGGCCTACCGGGCCTGCTTCGCGGACGGCTCCTCGCTCGACGTGCACACCGACGGCGAGGTGATGGAGGCGGAGGTGCGCCGCTTCGCCGGACCGGCGCAGGCGGCGGGCTACCGCGACCTGCGGCGGTGGCTGGAACGTCTGTACCGGGCACAGATGCGCCGTTTCATCGACACGAACTTCGACTCGC